>JBBQOR010000604.1:0-2163 GCA_038331055.1 Burkholderiales bacterium | reverse complement strand
TCTACACCGATGAGACACGCAGCCAGGTTGCGCTGCGCTGGAACCCGCTGCGGCTGCAGAGCGAGCGCCCGCTGGTCGACGGCCCGGACGGGCCGGTGCAGCGGCCGAATCGCAGCCTGGCCGACTTCATCGCGCCGCGCGGCGTGGCGGCCGACTACATCGGCCTGTTCGCCGTCACCGCCGGCCTGGGCGTGGAGAAGAAGGAGCGCCAGTTCACCGACGCGCTGGACGACTACAGCGCGATCATGTTCAAGGCGCTGGCCGACCGTCTGGCCGAAGCCTTCGCCGAGCGGCTGCACCAGCGTGTGCGCACCGAACTCTGGGGCTACGCGGGCGGCGAGCGGCTGAGCAACGAAGAGCTGATCGCCGAGAAGTACCTCGGTATCCGCCCGGCGCCGGGCTACCCGTCCTGCCCCGACCACGGCGTCAAGCGCGCGATGTTCGAAGTGCTGGGCGCCGGCGATATCGGCATGGCGCTGACCGAGAGCCTGGCCATGACCCCCGCGGCCAGCGTCAGCGGCTTCTACCTGGCACACCCCGACGCAAGCTACTTCAACGTCGGCCGCATCGGCGATGACCAGCTGCGCGACTGGGCCGCGCGCGAGGGCCTGGACGAGACGCAGGCCCGAAGGCGGCTGGCGCCTGTGCTCGGGCTGTAGCTCTGGCCCGGGCCGACGACGGCCTGGCGACCTCAGGCGGCGTGCGGGGCGGCCGCCGCGAAGGCGCGCAGCGCCTCGGTGGCCGGGTCGTCGGCAGCCAGCACGCGCGCCAGGCCGGCGGCAAGACGCCGCGTGTCGGCGCGCAGCACACGCTGCTTGATCGCAGGCAGGCGCGCGGGGTGCATCGAGAACGAGCGCAGGCCCATGCCCAGCAGCAGATCGGTGAAGGCCGGGTCGCCGGCCATTTCGCCGCAGACGCTGACGTGCCGGCCCGCAGCGTGCGCACGCCGGATCGACTGCTCGATCAGCGCCAGCACCGCGGGGTGCCAGGGGTCGTACAGGTGCGAGACCTCGTCGTCGCTGCGGTCGATGGCCAGCGCGTACTGGATCAGGTCGTTGGTGCCGATTGAGAAGAAGTCGAAGTGCGGCGTCAGCCGATCCAGCAGCAGTACCGCGGCCGGGATCTCGATCATCGCGCCCAGGTCCACCGGGCCGTAAGGGCGGCCCGCGTCGTCGAGCTGCGCGCGCGCGCGGGCCAGCGCCTCGAGCGTCAGCCGCACCTCCGACAGGTGCGCCACCATCGGGATCAGGATGCGCACGCGGCCGTAGACGCTGGCGCGCAGGATGGCGCGCAACTGGGCTCGGAACATGCCCGGCTCGGCCAGGCTCCAGCGGATCGCGCGCAGCCCCAGCGCCGGGTTCAGCGCATGGTCGTGGCGGGCCTCCTGGCCCGACATCCGCTCGAGCGGCTTGTCGGCGCCGATGTCCACCGTGCGGATCGTCACCGGCAGGCCGCCCATCGCCTGCACGGCCTCACGGTAGGCTTCGAACTGCTCGTCTTCGCCGGGCAAGTCGCCCTCGCGGTTCATGAACAGGAACTCGCTGCGGAACAGGCCCACGCCCAGAGCCCCGGCCTCCAGAGCGCCGGGGGCGTCGCCGGGCAGCTCGATGTTGGCCAGCAGCTCCACCGGGTGGCCGTCCAGCGTCACCGCCGGGGTGTGGCGCAGGCGGTTCAGGCGCGCCCGCTCGAGCTCGCTCTGGCGCTGGCGGAAGCGGTACTCCTCGAGCACGATCTCGGAGGGGTTGACGACCACGACGCCCGAGTCGCCATCGATCACCAGCCAGTCGTCCTGGCGGATCAGCCGGCTGGCCTCGCGCGCGCCGACGACGGCCGGAATGTCCATGCTGCGCGCGACGATCGCGGTGTGCGAGGTGGGCCCGCCCACATCGGTGACAAAGCCGGTGAACACACTGCGCTTGAACTGCAGCATGTCGGCCGGCGAGACATCGCTGGCCACCAGCACCAGTGGATCGTTGCCGGAGAATTCGCGCCCGGCCAGCGCAGCGGCCGAGTGCGCTGCGCCGTCGCTGCGCGACAGGCGCAGCAGGATGCGTTCGACCACCTGCTCGAGGTCGGCCTTGCGCTCGCGCAGGTACTCGTCTTCCATCTCGTCGAACTGCCGCGCCAGCACCTCCAGCTGGGCCGACAGCGCCCACTCGGCGT
>JBBQOR010000603.1:0-2172 GCA_038331055.1 Burkholderiales bacterium | reverse complement strand
CAGCACCGGCACGTCCAGCCCGCCTTCTCTGAATCGCTTGCCCAGCCGGTCGCAGCGCAGCACCACGCTGCCGGCCGGCAGCGCGGCGTTGCCCCGGGCCTTCACGGTGCTGTTGACCGCGCTGTGCACCGCATCACTCATAACGCAGCGCCTCGGCCGGGTTGATGCGGCTGGCGCGCCAGCTGGGGTACAGCGTGGCCACAAAGGCCAGTGCCAGCGCGATCAGCCCGATGGGCAGGATGTCGCCCAGCTGCGGGTCGCTGGGCATGTGGCTGATGAGGTAGATGCTGCCGGGCAGAAAGCTCATGCCCAGCAGGCCTTCGATGGCCGGCACGATGACACCGATGTTGAAAGCCACCAGCAGCCCCAAGGCCACGCCGGCCAAGGTGCCGATGATGCCGCTGGCCGCGCCCTGCACCACGAAGATGCCCATCACCGAGCGCGGGCTGGCGCCCAGCGTGCGCAAGATGGCGATGTCGGCGCGCTTGTCGGTGACCGTCATCACCAGCGTCGAGACCAGGTTGAAGGCGGCCACGGCGACGATCAGCGTGAGGATGATGAACATCATCCGCTTCTCGATCTGCACGGCGTCGAACCAGTTGCGGTTGGCGCGTGTCCAGTCGCGCACCACCACGCCGGCGCCGAGTTCTGCCGACAGCCGCTGCGCCACGTCGCGGGCTTGTTGTGCATCGGCCAGGCGCAGCTGAACGCCCGACGGGCCGTCCAGCCGGAACAGCCGCGCTGCGTCGTCCATGTGGATCAGCGCCAGGCTGCTGTCGTACTCGTAGTGGCCTGACTCGAAGGTGCCGGCCAGCGTGAACTGCTTGAGCCGTGGCACCACCCCGGCGGGCGTGAGCTGCCCGCTGGGCGAAACCACCGTCACCTTGTCGCCGGCGCGCACGCCCAACTGCAGCGCCAGCTCGCGGCCGAGCACGATGTTCCACTCGCCCGGCTGCAACGCGGCCAGCGTGGTGCTTTGCAGCGTGCGCGCCAGCTCGGTCACCTTGGCTTCCTCGGCCGGTTCGATGCCGCGCACCAGCGCGCCGCGCATCGTGTCTCCGCGCGCGACCAGCGCCTGCGCCGCCACGAAGGGCGCTGCGCCGCGCACCTCCGGGTTCCGGGACGCTGCCGCGGCGGTGGCACGCCAGTCGGGCAATGCGTTGCCGCCTGCGTCGAACAGCTCGATGTGCGCGATCACGCCCAGCATGCGGTCGCGCACCTCCTTCTGGAAGCCGTTCATCACGCTGAGCACGATGATCAGCGCGGCCACGCCGAGCGCGATACCGAGCATCGAGATGCCGCTGATGAAAGAGATGAAGCCGTTGCGCCGGCCGCCACGGCCGGCGCGCACGTAGCGCCAGCCGATCTGCCACTCGTAGGGCAGGTTCATCGGTGGTCGGGGCAGGGGCGCGAGAGCATGGACAAGGTGGGTAGCTGGCAGAGGGCGCAGGCATGCTAACGCGTCGGCCTCGAGGCGGTGGGCCTGCACGGCTCGGTCCTGGCCGCCCCGTGGATGTCGGTCGAGGCCCTTTGCCGCGGTGCGACCGGATAATCCCTGTGCATGCACTTGCTGATCTCCTTCGCCGCCGCTCTCGATGAGCAGGCTCGGCAGGCGTTGGCGGGGCTGGTCCTACCGCAGCTGACCGCTTTGCTGGCGCGGCTGGGGGCCCGAGCGCCCGACCCGGAGGAGGCTGCGGGCGACGAGCGGAGCCTGAGCGCGCCGCACGAACGCGCGCTGGCCCGCGCCTTCGGCTGGCCGCTGGCCGACGGCGCCTTGCCGCTGGCGGCGTGGCAGGCGGCCGCCGACGGCATCGAGATGGGCCGCCAGCCGTGGGTGCGGCTGACGCCGGCCCATTGGCATCTGGGCACCGAGCAGGTCAGCCTGCTCGACCCGGCCGAACTGTTGCTGACCGCCGACGAGTCGCGTGCCTTGCTCGACGCGGTGCGCGAGCTCTTCGAGAGCGAGGGGTTCACGCTGGCCTGGGGCGCGCCGCTGCGCTGGTACGCCGCGCATCCGCTGCTGGAAGGCATGCGCAACGCCTCGCTGGACCGCGTGGTGGGCCGCAACGTCGACCGCTGGCTGGCCGCTGCGCCCACGCCACCGCTGCTGCGGCGGCTGCAGAACGAAGTGCAGATGCTGCTCTACACCCATCCGCTGAACGCCGCGCGAGA
>JBBQOR010000602.1:0-2185 GCA_038331055.1 Burkholderiales bacterium | reverse complement strand
CGCTGGAACTCGGGCGACAGCAGCAGCAGCGCGAGGGCCTGCGGGCCGTCGGCGGCACGCTCGAGCTCACGCGCGGTGCCGGCGCTCAGCCGCGGGCCTAGGCTGGCTTCGGCCAGCGTGCGCGCGTCCACATGGCGCCCGGCCACCTGGGCCAGCCGCGTCGCCCACTCGACGCGCTTCCACACCGCGTCAGGGCCCAGCCAGTCTTCGGCGCGGTCGGGCCAGCCGGCGGGCGAGGGCGCGGTCTGCACACGCTGGCCGAGCAGCGTGCTGCCCCCGTCGGGCTGGCGCACGAAGGCCTGCTCGCCCAGACCGAGCAGCCGGGCGCTGCCGATGACGAATTCCTCCGGTGTCTTCAACTTGGCCGGCGCCGGCGCCCAGGCCAGCGGATGCGCGATGAGCGCGCGGTACATGCTCGGCAGGTCGCCGCGCGTCGTCTGAAAGGTCTGCGCCAACTGGTCCACCAGCGCCGGCGGTGGCTCGTCGGCGACAAAATGGCGCGCCAGCTTGGTGGCCACGAAGCGCGCGGTGGACGGGTGCTGCACCAGATCGCGCAGCACGACGTCCAGCGCCTGCGGGCCTTCCGCGTAGCGGCGGCCCAGAAGATTCTTTGGGCCGGGTTCATGCCACGGCGCATCGAAGCGGGTGCCGGCGTCGCCTTCTGCCAACAGCTGCCGAGGCACCCGCCAGCCGGTCAGCACCGCGGCGAAGGCGGTCACGTCGGCCTGGCCGTAGCCGCCGCCGACACCCAGCGTGTGCAACTCCAGCACCTCGCGCGCCAGGTTCTCGTTGAGCCCGGCAATTCGCAATCCCGGCTGGCCAGCTACACCCTCGGGCCGCGGCTGTCGGGCCAGCCGGCGCACCAAGGCGGAGTTGGGGCCGGCCGAAAGATCGTTGTCCAGGTAGCGCAACATCGCCGGATGGGTCACCGCGGCCTTCAGCAGCGTCTCGAAGTTGCCCGCGATGTGCGGCCGGATGGCTTCGCGCTCGAAGGGGCCGACCAGCCCGCGTACGCTGGCCTTGGCCATCGAGACCGTGAAGTGGTTGGCCCAGAACAGCGCCAGCCGCTCGGCAAAGGGCCGTCGTGTGGTGGCGGAGGTGCCCAGCCGGGCGCGCAGGTCGGCTACCACCAGCGGGCGGAAGAAGTCGCCGAACTGCTGCTCGCCCGAACGCATGTCTTGCGCCACTGCCGGCGCGGAAGCCATGTCGCGGCGCGCGCGCCGGGTGCGGACGAAGTCGGCGTGCGTGCGCAACGCCTCGGCGCTGCTGACCAGCGCCGCTCCGCGCGCGGCATCGGCGGGGCCGATCTGAGCCATCAGCCAGCCGCTGGCGTCGGCGCCGACGGCATCGAGCGACGCTTCGCCGAGGCCGAAACGGTGTGCGGCGACTGCGGCAGTGACGGCTTCGGCTCGGTTCACGGCGGGCTCCTGTGGGCTGGGCGGCGCGGCCGGGTGTTCCGGGTGCACGCCAGCCCCGAGTCTGCCGCGCCGACCTGTCGCCGGCGTTCTCCCTAGGTGAAGAAGTGTTTCGGGGACTACGGCGCCAGTAACCGGTTCAAGGCGCCCACGTCGCCGGGGCTGAGCTGGCCCGAGGCCTGGCGCAGCCGCAGGCTGCCCACCAGCACGTCGTAGCGCGCCTTGGCCAGATCGCGCTGGGTCTGGAACAGCTGGGTCTGCGCATTCAGCACATCCAGGTTGACGCGCACGCCGACGCGGTAGCCCAGCTGCGTGGCCTCCAGCGCCAGCTTGGTGGACGACTCGGCGGCCTCCAGTGCCTTCACCTGGGCTTGCCCGGAGAGCACGCCGAAGTAGGCCACGCGCGTGGCTTGGGCAACGCCGCGGCGTGCGGCTTCGAGATCGTTGCGCGCCTTGTCTTCCAGCGTCAGCGTCTCGCGGATGCGGTTCTGCACCGAGCCGCCCGTGTACAGCGGCCAGGTCAGCTGCACGCCGACGCTGGAGTTGCCGTTGGTGCCCGGCAGCTGCACCCCTGTGCCCCGGGTGTGTGTGCTCGACAGTGACGCCACCGCATCCAGCGTCGGCAACTGGCCGGCGCGCGCCTTTGCGGTTTCGAGCAGCGCCACATCCAGTGCCACCCGGGCGCGGCGGATCGTCGGATGCTGCAGGTCGCCGGTGCCGACCCAGACCTCGGGGTCGGCCGGCAGCACCGGCGGCAGCACGACGGGCAC
>JBBQOR010000601.1:0-2187 GCA_038331055.1 Burkholderiales bacterium | reverse complement strand
GATCATGGTCTGGAAGTTCCGCTCGATGACCACGCAGGACGACGGCGCGGTGGTGCCGCAGGCCCGGCGCGACGACCCGCGCGTGACGCCCTTCGGCGCCTTCATGCGCCGCACCTCGCTGGACGAGCTGCCGCAGTTCTTCAACGTGCTGCAGGGCCAGATGAGCATCGTCGGGCCGCGCCCGCACGCGGTGGCGCACAACGAGGAATACCGGCGGCTGATCAAGGCCTACATGGTGCGCCACAAGGTCAAGCCGGGCATCACCGGCTGGGCTCAGGTCAACGGCCAGCGCGGCGAGACCGACACCCTCGAGAAGATGCAGGCACGCGTCGAATACGATCTGGAGTACCTGCGCAACTGGTCGCTCGTGCTGGACCTGCAGATCATCGCGCGCACCATCAAGCTGGTGTTCTTCGACGGCAAGGCCTATTGAGCCCGGTCGGCCGCCTGGACGAACCGGCACACCGCCAACCCTGACCCATTCGACGAAAGGCCGCGGCATGACCCCGAACCCACGCTCGACCGCCCCCTGGGCCCATCTGGGAGCCAGCCTGATCTGCGGCCTTGCCGCACTGCCCGCCGCAGCGCAGACCAGCCCCTGGTACGTGGGCGCGGCGCAATCGTTCACCCATGAGTCCAACGTCTTCCGGCTGGGCCGCGGCGCGATCACGCCGGCGGACGTGAGCCGCAGCGACACCATCTCCACCACCTCGCTGCTGGCAGGGCTGGACCAGCCGATCAGCCGCCAGCGGGTCTATGCCACGGCGGCGCTGCGCGCCAGCCGATTCCAGGACAACCCGCGGCTGGACAACCAGGGCTACAGCCTGGATGCGGGTGTCGACTGGCAGACCGTGCAGCGGCTGTCGGGCAGGGTTTCGCTGGGCGCCAACCAGACGCTGGCGCGATTCACCAGCGGCAATGTGCTCAGCGGCGTCGAGACCCGGCGCAACATCGAGAACAACCTGAGCTTCGACACCATCGTGCGCCTGGGTCTGGTGACGCGCTGGACGGCCGAGGCCGGGTTCGGCCATCGCCGCGTGCGCTACTCCGATGTGGCCTACGACTTCCGCGAGTACGACCAGGACAGCCTGTCCGCCGGGCTGCGCTGGCGCCCGAGCAGCAGCGCCTCGATCGGTGTCGGTCTGCGCCAGACCGATGGCACGTACCCGCGCTTCGGCCGCACCGCCGGCGGCAACTTCGTGGCCGACCGCTTCAAGCGGCGCGACCTCGATCTCTCGGGCAACTGGACGCCGGGCGGCGCCAGCAGCGTGGACGCCCGCCTGAGCCTGGGCCAGACCGACTACGACGTGGCGAGCGAGCGCAACCTGTCGGGCCTGACCGGCTCGATCGGATGGAACTGGCAGCCCACCGGCAAACTGCGCTTGCGCACGCAACTGTCGCGCGACGATGGCCAGGAGTCGTACTTCCTGAACCAGGGCTTCGTCAACGGTGTCGGCGACTACAGCCGCAGCACGACCGCACTGCGCGTGCGCGCCGATCTGGAGCTCACAGGCAAGATCGGCAGCTACGCCGCGCTGACCTATTCGGATCGCGCCCTGTCGTCCAGCATCACGCCGGTGGGCGGCACCCGTGTGGTCGAACGCGGCCACGACCGCGGCACCAACCTCGAGCTCGGCGCCACCTGGGCCCCGACGCGCAACACGCAGGTCGCTTGCAACCTGGGGCGCGAAAGCCGCAACGGGGATGGCCGCCTGGCGGCGCCGCTGACGTCCAACACCTTCGGCTGCAGCGGCCAGATCCTGCTGCGCTGACGCATGTCTGCGCTCAGGCCCACGCCCAGGCCCACCGTCCTGCTCACCGGCGCCACCGGCTACATCGCCTCGCACACCTGGCTGGCGTTGCTGCAGGCGGGCATGGACGTGGTCGGCGTCGACGACTTCTCCAACAGTTCGCCCGAGGTGCTGCAGCGGCTGCAGCAACTGGCAGGGTGTGTGCCGGTGTTCGAGCGCGCCAGCGTCTGCGATGCCGCAGCGATGGACGGCGTGCTTTCTCGCCATCGGGTGGATGCCGCGGTGCACTTTGCGGCGTTCAAGGCGGTGGGGGAGTCGGTGCAGCAGCCGCTGGCCTACTTCGCCAACAACCTCGGCGGCCTCGTCACCACCTGCGATGCACTGCGCCACCACGGCGTACGACGGTTCGTCTTCAGCAGCAGCGCCACCGTCTATG
>JBBQOR010000600.1:0-2201 GCA_038331055.1 Burkholderiales bacterium | reverse complement strand
GCGCGTCGGGTCGAGCGCCGACAGCGGCTCGTCGACCAGCCACAACTGCGCCGGCGACAGCAGCGCACGCGCCAGGCCGACACGCTGGCGCTCGCCGCCGGACAGACGGTCGACACGCTCGAAGAGCTTGTCGGCCAGATCGAACTGTTCCAGCGCCCGGTGCGCGCCGGCGATGTCGTGCGGATACACGAGCGAGCGCAGGCTGGCCCACAGCCCGAGGGCCGGCAGCCGCCCGGCCAGCACCGCGGTGACGACGCGCTGGCGCGGCGGCAGCGGCGGCACCTGCGGCGCCAGGAACAGGCGTCCGCGCAGCCGCTGCAACCGGCGCCGCGGCAGCGCCCAGGGCGACTGGCCGTCGAGCTGCAGGGCACCCGCCGCCGGCGGCAGCGCGCAGGCCAGCGCGTGCAAGAGCGTGGTCTTGCCCGCACCCGAAGGGCCGATCACCGCGACCTGTTCGCCGGCGGCCACCTGCAGCGTCAGCGGCTGCAGGGCTGGCGCCGCGCCGGCGCGCGCGGCAGGGTGGCGGGCGGCCAGGCCCTGGAGGTCGAGCTTCACGCCACCGTCTTCACGCCACCTTCATGAGGTCTCAGAGCAGCCCGGCACTGCGCCCGGCGGCCTCGATGCCCTTGTAGTTCTCCGGCGAGGTCGGGATGTAGCGGGTGGCGCGGTTGAGCTGCAGGATCTCGCGTCCCTCGGCCGTCGCCGGGTCCAGGTCGAGCAGCGCCTTCTGAATGCGGTTGCGCAGCTCGGCGGGCATGTCGGCATGCACCGACCAGTTGTAATTGAAGAAGGTGGGCGTGGTGAAGAACACGTCGACCGCCTTGGTGTCGACCTTGTCCTCGCTGACGAACTTGCGCCAGACGGTGATGTCGAGCGCCGCCGCGTCGACCCGGCCGTTGATCACCGAGGCGATGGTGGCGTCGTGCGCGCCGCTGTAGGCGATGCGGCGAAAGTCCTTGTCCGGGTCGATCTTCGCCTGCAGCAGGAAGTGGCGCGGCATCAGGTGGCCCGAAGTGCTGCTGGCCGAGCCGAAGCTGACCTGCTTGCCCTTCATGTCGGCGAGCGTCTTGATGCCCGAGTCGGTCTTGGCGATGAAGACCGACTGGAAGCGCGTGTCCTCCTCGCGCTGGGCGATCGGGATGATCTTGCCGCCCGAGCGGATCTGCGCCTGCACATGCGTGAAGCCGCCGAACCAGACCAGGTCGACCTTCTTGTTCACCAGCGCCTCGACCGCGGCCGGGAAGTCGCTGACCGGCGTGAACTCGACCTTCATGCCCAGGCGCCGCTCGAGGTAGCTGGCAATGGGCGTGAACTTGCGCACCTGCTCGGTGGCGGCCTCTTCAGGGATCGTGGTGACGCGCAACACCTGCTGCGCCTGGACCAGCCCCGCGCCGGCCAGCAGCGTGAGGGCGAGCAGCGTACGGCGATAGAACTTCATATGGCGGGACGACAGTGTGTACATGGCGGGTCTCCTTGGCGGTCCGTGCCGGGCAGGGGCGAGAGTGAGACTCTATCTGCGATGCGCTGCTAGAGTCGGCTCGCCCTCGGCCACGGGGCCCGGCCCCAAGCACGCATGACCCCACCGCAGTTCATCCAGATCCACCAGCCCGACGACCGCGCGCTCGCTGACGAGTTGGCGGCCGGCCTGCTGGCGCGGCCGGCCACGGCCTCGCCCAAGTTCTTCTACGACGCGCTGGGCTCGCGTCTGTTCGAAGCCATCACCGAGCTGACCGAGTACTACCCGACGCGGACCGAGGCCGCCATCCTTGCCGCCGACGGCGAGGCGATCTGCGCGGCCGCGCTGCAGGCCGCCGGCCCGCACCCGGTACTGGTCGATCTGGGCGCCGGCAACGGCGCCAAGGCGGCGCGGCTCTTCGCCGTGCTGCAGCCGCGGCGCTACGTGGCCGTCGACATCTCGGTGGACTTCCTGCGCCAGTCGATGGCCATGCTGCAGCGCGCGCACCCTGGCATCGAGATGCTCGGACTCGGACTCGATTTCTCCAGCCGCCTCGAACTGCCGGTGGGGGCGGTGGACGGCCCCGCGCTGGTCTTCTACCCGGGCTCGAGCATCGGCAACTTCACGCCCGAGGCGGCACTGCACTTGCTGACGCAGGCGCGCGTGGCGGCGCAGGGCGGCGCGCTGCTGATCGGCGTCGACCTCGTGAAGAGCGCATCGCTGTTGCAGGCGGCCTATGACGATG
>JBBQOR010000599.1:0-2209 GCA_038331055.1 Burkholderiales bacterium | reverse complement strand
CTGGATCTCCGGATTGCCGCGCTGCACCGAGTCGAAGTCGAGCGCCGCGCTGTTGCTGCCGGCGGCCTGGGCCGCATCGCCGCCGGCCAGACCGAAAAGAAGCGCTTTTCCGCCGGCACGCTGCTGGTGCAACTGGGCGGGCCGGGCATGCGCATCGGCATGGGCGGCGGCGCAGCCAGTTCGATGGCCGCCGGCAGCAACGCCGAAGCGCTGGACTTCGACAGCGTGCAGCGCGGCAATCCCGAGATGCAGCGCCGCGCGCAGGAGGTCATCGACCATTGCTGGCGGCTGGGCGAGGCCAACCCGATCCTGGCGCTGCACGATGTCGGCGCTGGCGGGCTGTCGAATGCCTTTCCTGAGCTGGTCGACGGCGCTGGCCGCGGCGCGCGCTTCGATCTGTCGCGTGTGCCGCTTGAAGAAAGCGGGCTGGCGCCGAAGGAGATCTGGTGCAACGAAAGCCAGGAGCGCTATGTGCTGGCGCTCGACCCAGCCGCGTTGCCGCTGCTGCAGGCGATGTGCGAGCGCGAACGCTGCCCCTTCGCCGTGGTCGGCACGGCCACCGAGACCCCGCAACTGGTACTTGAAGAAGGCGAGGGCGGCCGCCGCGTGGTGGACATGCCGCTGGACGTGCTGCTGGGCAAGCCGCCGAAGATGCTGCGCGACGTGGCGCGGGTGGCGCGCGAAGAGCCGCCGCTGGCGCTGGACGGCGTGCTGCTCGAGCAGGTGGCCTTCGACGTGCTGCGCCATCCGACGGTGGGCAGCAAGCGTTTCCTGGTGACGATCGGCGATCGAACGGTGGGTGGGCTGAGCCACCGTGATCCGATGGTCGGCCCGTGGCAGGTGCCGGTGGCCGACGTGGCGGTCGCACTGGCCGACTTCAGCGGCCTGCGTGGCGAGGCGATGGCCATCGGCGAGCGTTTCCCGCTGGCCTCGCTGGACGCGCCGGCCTCGGGCCGAATGGCGGTGGCCGAGGCCATCACCAACCTGCTGGCCGCACCGGTGGGCACGCTGGACCGCATCAAGCTCAGTTGCAACTGGATGGCCGCCTGCGGCGAGCCCGGCGAGGACGCGGCCCTGTACGACACCGTGCGCGCGGTGGCGATGGATATGTGCCCGGCGCTGGGCATCGGCGTGCCGGTGGGCAAGGATTCCTTGTCCATGCGCACCCGCTGGGCCGAGGGGCGTGAGCTGCATCAGGTCACCTCGCCGGTGTCGCTGGTCGTCACCGCCTTCGCCGTGCTGGACGATGTGCGCGGCACCTGGACGCCGCAGCTGCGCGCCGACGACAGCGTGCTGCTGCTGGTCGACCTGGGCCGGGGCCGCATGCGCATCGGCGGCTCGATGCTGGCGCAAGTCCTCGGCCGCTTCGGCGACCAGGTGCCCGATCTCGACGACCCTGCGCTGCTGGTCTCGCTGGCCGCGGCGCTGGCCGAGTTGCGTGCCGCAGGGCTGGTGCTGGCCTACCACGACCGCAGCGACGGCGGCCTGTGGGCGGCGGTGTGCGAGATGGCTTTCGCCGGGCAGCGCGGTGTCAGCCTGAACGTCGACATCCTGGTCACCGAAGGCGACGGCATCAGCGACAGCCGCGCCGATCATGGCGACTCGAAGAACTGGGCGAGCCAGGTCAGCACGCGGCGGCAAGAGCTGACGCTGCGCGCGCTGTTCAACGAAGAGCCGGGCGTGCTGCTGCAAGTGCCGCGCGCACGCCGCGACGAGGCGCTGGGCGTGCTGCGCCGCCACCGGCTGAGCCGCCATGCGCATGCGGTGGGCAGCCCGAACGAGCGCCGCACGCTGGAGGTGTGGCGCGACACCAAGGCCGTCTTCAGCGCCCCGCTGCGCGAGTTGCAGCAGGCCTGGGACGAGGTCAGCTGGCGCATCGCGCGCGAGCGGGATCACCCCGACAGCGCCGATGCCGAGCACGCCGCAGCCGGTGCCGATGGCGACCCGGGCCTGCACTTTCATCCGGGCTTCGACCCGGCCGAGGACGTGGCGGCCCCGTTCATCCACGCGGCCCGGCCCAAACTGGCGGTGCTGCGCGAGCAAGGCGTCAACAGCCAGCTCGAGATGGCCTACGCCTTCGCGCTGGCGGGCTTCGAGACCCATGACGTGCACATGAGCGATCTGCAGACCGGCCGCGCGCGGCTCGACATGTTCCAGGGGCTGGTCGCCTGCGGCGGTTTCAGCTACGGCGACACATTGGGTGCCGGCG
>JBBQOR010000598.1:0-2219 GCA_038331055.1 Burkholderiales bacterium | reverse complement strand
GGTCAGTCCGAATTCCTGCTGCAGGCGTTCGGCCACCGCGTGCGGCATGGCCGCGCCACCCCCGTTGAGGTAGCGCAGGCTGGACAGGTCGAAGCTCTTGTAGTTGGGGCTGCCGAAGAGGTCGATGATCATGGTCGGGATGCAGGTCCAGCGCGAGATCTGGTGGCGCGTGATCAGCCGGCCGGCCAGCTCACGGTCCCAGCGCGGCATCAGCACCACGGTGGCGCCCTGGTGCACCGAGCCCAGCACCGAATACAGCATGCCGGTGATGTGGAACATGGGCACCACGCCCAGGCCCACGGTCTCGGGCCCGCCATGGCCCCATTGGCTGCCGACCGTGTTGCTCATCAGCGTGCGGTGCGTATGCATACAGCCTTTGGGCATCCCCGTGGTGCCCGAGGTGTAAGGCAGCAGCGCCAGGTCGTCCGGCCCCGCCATGTGGGGGCCGGGGCGATGGCCGCCGGCCAGCGCATCCGTCCAGCGCGTGGCACCCTCGGGCAGCGGCGCGATGGCCATAAGCCAGATCATCAGCGCGTCGTTCAGACGCTCGGCCGGTTCCACCTCGGGCGGCATCGCATCGGTGAAACGCGTGACCACCATGCCCTGCAGCCGCTGCGCAGCCGGCAGTTGCTGATCGGCCTGATGCACGATGCCGGCCAGATCGGCAGTGGTGACGACGAAGCGGGTCTGCGGATCGGTGATGTAGTGGCTGAACTCATCGGCGCGGTTCATCGGGTTGACCGGCACCACGACGGCGTCGGCGCGCATCACTGCGTACAGCGCGATGGCGAACTGCGGGCAGTTCTGCATGAACAGCGCCACCCGCTCGCCGCGCTGCAGGCCCTGCGCCTGCAACCAGCCGGCCAGCGCCTCGGCCTGCACCATCAGCTGGCGATAGCTCAGGGGCTCGCCCATGAAGACGTAGGCCGCCTTGTCGGGAAAGCGTCGTGCGCTGACCTCGAGGTTGAACCACAGCGAAGTCTCGGGCACCGCCAACCCGCGCGGCAGGCGCTGAGGCCAGAAGGCCAGGTGCGGGGCGACGCGGTCTTGCGGGACGCTGTTCTGGGTCATCGTGCGCTCGGGTGGGCGGGTCAGGGCGGCGCCTCGCGGCGTGGGTCGGCGCCGGAGCGCCACTGGGCACAGTCGGGGTGCTGACGGTACTCGGCGCGCAGGCACTGGCGCTCCATGCACAGCACGTTCAGCAGCAACTGGCGGTCAGCGCAGCGCGCCGCCGGGCCGGGTGCCGGCGTGGCCGCGCCGGGCACGGCCGAACGCGGCGGCTGCGCGGCGTCAGAGCGGGCGGTGGGCGACACCGGCTGCTCGAAGCTGGGCGCGCGCTCGGCGCTGAACGGAGATGCGGCGGGCGCCACGCGCGGCAATGCAGGGGTCTCTGCTGGGGAGGAGGCCGCATCACGCACCGGCGCCGGCGGCATCAGCGGCGGAGGGCGGATCGCCAACGGCTCGTTCGCGCGCTGCGTTTCGGACACCTGCGGCCGCGCACGCGGCGGCGCTGCGACGGTCTGGGCCGGCGCAGGCGCGGCAACGCGTGGCGGCTCGGCCGCCACGGCCACGCCACCGGCTGCGGGCGCGGGCACAGAAGCAGCGTCCGCCCCCAGGGGCACGGCTGCGGCCGACGAGGCCGCCGATGGCGGATCGGCCTGCGCCGCAGGCAACACCGGCAACGCAGCGTCCGAGGCCGCCGCAGCCACGGCCGGCGGTGCGCTCGGCAGCGGCGTGGCCGGACGCAGCATCCACGCCGCGCCGGCCGCCAGCAGCACCACCGCGCCCGCCAGCATGAGGCGACCGCGGCGCGGTGCGGCCGTGCTGCCGGGCGCAGCGGCGGCGGGCGGCACGGCGGTGAACAGGGAAGGATCGGTGCGCGCACCGGTGGGCGGCGCAACCACGGCAGTGCGGTCGGCGACTTCGACGCGCGTGGCCGGCCACGGCGTGCCGCCGGGCGCGGCTGCTTCCGACGGCGGCGGCAGCGGCGTCGAGCGCACCGGCGGCATGCGCCGGCCGGCCAGCACCTCGCGCAGCTCGGCCACGCTCTGCGGCCGATCGCCCGGGCGCGGCGCCAGCATCCAGTCCAGCGTCTGCAGGAAGGCCGTTGAGCATCCCGGCAACGCACGCCCGGCCAGAGCGGCCTGATCGTCATGCACCGTGCGCGTGGTCGACGGCGCCGGCGGGTAGCCGAGCAACAGGTAGTGCAGCGTGGCGCC
>JBBQOR010000597.1:0-2224 GCA_038331055.1 Burkholderiales bacterium | reverse complement strand
CATTGTCATCTTCCGCGGCGAAGTGCGGCTGAACGCAGGCGGCGACCTGATCGTGCGCGGCGCGCAGCAGGTGATCTTCGAGCGCAGCGTGCGCCTGGACGGCAGCAACGCCGGCGCGCCGGGCGACGTGCTGCTGCAGGCCGACGAGATCGAACTGCGCATGGGCGAAGAACAGTTCTCCGGCCGCGGGCTGCTGACGCTGCGCCCGCACAGCCAGACACAGGCCATCGCGGTGGCCTCGCCGCCGGGCATCGGCAGCAGCAACGTGCTCAATATCGACCTGCCCGAAGTGCGCGCCTTCGCCGACGGCTTCGCCCAGATCACCATCGGCTGGGCCGGCAACGACGGCCGCGCGCTGGCTGGCAGCGGCACGCTGACGGTGGGCGCCGGCACCACGCTGGACGGCCTGACCTTCCGCGACTCGACCACGCTGCTGGGCAGCACCATCACGGTCGCCGACTACGGCACCTCCACGCCGGTGCTGCGCCTGGGCGTGAGCGACATGCTGCTGCTCTCGGCGGTGAGCCAGATCGACATCGGCAACGAGATCGAGGCCGGCGCGATCAAGCTGCTGTCCACCAGCGGCAGCATCCGACAGATCGACGCCGCCGCCGACGGCCGCAGCTCGGAAGCGCTGCGCACCCCGCAGTTGATCGTGGCAGCGGCCAGCGGCGTCTCGCTCACCGGCGTGGAGACCGCCTGGATCGACGTCACCAACAGCGGCAGCGGCGCCATCGCCGTCACCGTGCTGGGTGGCCGTGACTCGGTCGGGCTGGGCAACGGGCAGATCAACGGCAGCGTCGAGGTGTTCCGGCTGGCGCAGACCTCCGCCACCGAGAGCGGCCCGATCTCGCTCAGCACGCAGGGCGGCGACATCGTCGTCAAGTACCGCAACCCGGGCGTCAGTACCGCCGGTGGCGGCGCAATCACGCTCAGCGCCGTCGGCGCAGGCGCCGACCTGATGGTGGCCGAGCGCATCAGCGCCGGCACCGGCGCCATCACGCTCAGTGCCGACGACCGCATCGATGTGCGCGACGCCGGCCGCGTCAGCGCCAGCGGCGCGGGCGCCATCACGTTGACGGCCGGCGGCGACCTGCGCGTGAACACCAGCATCACCTCGACCGGCGGCCAGGTCAGCATCACGGCCGGTGGCAAGGTCATGATGGGCGATCTGGGCGGCATCGCCTCGTTCGGCGGCAGCAACGCTGATGCGCGCCGCGTCAGCGTGCAGGCTGGCGGCGACATCGATCTGACCTCGGTGGCCGCGGCCAGCAACGTCACGCTGACCAGCACCGGCGGCGCGATCCTCAGCGCGCAGGCCGTGGATGTGGTGAGCAACGTGCGCTCCGACAACCTGCGCATGACGGCCGTCAACGGCATCGGCAGCGCGGCGCTGCCGCTGAAGACCGATGTCAACTCGCTGGGTGCCGGCAGTACCGGCAGCGGCGGCATCCACATCGTCGAGCGCGACGGGCTGGCGCTGGGCGCCGGCGGCTTGTCGCTGGGCGGCGCGGGTGGTGCGATCTCGCTGACCCTGACCGCGGGCAGCCTGGTCGCCGGCCAGCTGATCATCAATTCCTCCGCCGGTGACGGCAGCGTGCGGCTGCTGGCCGGCGCGGCGGGCGCGGACATCAGCCTCGGCAACGTCGTCTCGAGCGACCGCGGCGCGATCGACATCCGTGCCGGCGACGAGATCAATCTCAGCGCCACGGGCCGGGTGCAGGCCAAGGCGGCTGACGCCGGTGTCTCGCTGCAGGCCGGCGGCCGGCTGCAGATGGCCGGCGAGGCGCAGGTGATCACCGCGGGCGGCACGCAACGGCTGACGGCCGGCGGCGACCTGCAGGTCGGCAGCCTGACGACCACCGGCGATCTGCTGCTGCGCGTCGGTGGCAATCTGCTGGACAACGACAGCACGCTCGACATCAGCGCACGCAGCCTGCAACTCGACGTGGCCGGCGCGGTCGCCGGCCCGACCGCTGCGCTCGGCATCGACACCCGCCTGCTCTGGCTGCGCGCCGGCGGCGCGGCCTACGTGGCGGCCAGTGGCGACCTGGCGCTGGTCGCACTGCAGCCCGGCACTGCCGCGTCGGCCGGCGGCACACTGGTCATCGACACCACCGGCGCGCTGGTGGCCGACGGCAGCGTCGCTGCGGGCGGGGCGCTGCGTCTGACCAGCGGCGGCGAGATGATGCTGCGCGCGGCGGTCGATGCCGCGTCGTCGCTG
>JBBQOR010000596.1:0-2233 GCA_038331055.1 Burkholderiales bacterium | reverse complement strand
CGAGCCCTACGCGCCGCTGAATCTGGACGCCATCATGTCGCAGTACCGCGACCGCAAGAACCCGCCGGCCTGGTTCGGCATGGACGTCTGGGGCGCCACCATCTGCTTCAACACCGTGGAAGCGGCCAAGCGCAACATCCCCAAGCCCGAGACCTGGAAAGACCTCACCAAGCCGGTCTACAAGGGCCAGGTGGTGATGCCCAACCCGGCCTCGTCAGGCACCGGATTCTTCGATGTCACGGCCTGGCTCACGCTGTTCGGTGACGACAACGGCAAGGGCGGCGGCTGGAAGTACATGGACGAGCTGCACGAGAACATCGCGCAGTACACGCACTCGGGCTCGCGCCCCTGCAACATGGCGGCCGCGGGCGAATTCGTGGTCGGCATCTCGTTCGAGTACCGCGCCAACGCCAACAAGGCGCGCGGCGCCCCGATCGACCTGGTGTTCCCGAAGGAGGGCCTGGGCTGGGACCTGGAGGCCTTTGCCATCCACAAGGGCACGAAGAACCTCGCCGCCGCGACGAAGCTGGCCGACTGGGCCAGCAGCAAGGACGCGATGATCCTGTACGGCAAGAACTTCGCCATCACCGCGCAACCCGGCGTGGCGCCGCCGCTGCCCAACATCCCCAAGGACTACGAGTCGCGGCTGGTGAAGAAAGACTTCGCCAAGGACGCCGAGAATCGCGAGCGCATCCTGGCCGAGTGGAACAAGCGCTACAACGCCAAGTCCGAACCGCGGCGCTGACCCGCCGCACCCGCCGCACCGGCGCTGCCGAAGGATGTCCGCCTACCTGCAGCTCGAGGGCATCCACAAGCGCTTCGGCAGCTTCAGCGCACTCAAGGGCATCGACCTCGGCGTCGACGAAGGCGAGTTCGTCTGCTTCCTCGGCCCCTCGGGCTGCGGCAAGACCACGCTGCTGCGCATCGTGGCCGGACTCGAGGTGCACAGCGAGGGCCGCATCGTGATGGCCGGGCGCGACATCTCCACGCTGCCGCCGGCGCAGCGCGACTACGGCATCGTCTTCCAGTCGTACGCGCTGTTCCCCAACCTGACGGTGGCGCAGAACGTCGCCTACGGCCTGGTCAACCGGCGCGTGCCCAAGGCGCACGCCGGCGAGCGGGTGGCCGAGTTGCTGCGGCTGGTGGGCCTGCCGGGCAGCGAGGCGCGGCTGCCGGCGCAGCTGTCCGGCGGCCAGCAGCAGCGCATCGCGCTGGCGCGCGCGCTGGCGACGCGGCCCAAGCTGCTGCTGCTGGACGAGCCGCTGTCGGCACTCGACGCCATCGTGCGCGTGCACCTGCGGCAGGAGATCCGCGCGCTGCAGCGCCAGCTGGGCGTGACCACCATCATGGTCACCCACGACCAGGAAGAGGCGCTGGCGGTGGCCGATCGCATCGTCGTCATGAACCACGGCGTGATCGAGCAGGCCGGCGCGCCGCGAGATGTCTATCGCGAACCGGCGACACCCTTCGTCGCCGACTTCGTCGGCCGCGTCAACGTGCTGCCGGGCACCTGTGCGGCCGACGGCCAGGTGCGCATCGGCAGCACCCTGTTTCGATGTGCCCACACGCACGCGCCGGGCCGCGCGGTCAAGGTCTACCTGCGGCCGGAAGACGTGCTTGCGCGTCCGATCGAGCCGGGTGAGGCCAATGTCTTCGAGGCGCTGATCGAGAAGATCGAGTTCCTGGGCAGCTACTGCTTGGTGCGCGTGAACAGCCCGGCGCTGGCCGAACACCGTCTGAACGTGGTGATGTCGCTGAACTTCCTCACCGAGCAGCGGCTGGAGCCGGGCAGCCGGCTGCCGCTGAAGCTGATGCCCGAGCGGCTGCGGCTGTTCGACTGAGCGTGACCGCGTTCGTGTCCGTGCCTGCGACCGCAAGCGCCGCGCCGAAGCTGCGCGCCACGGCCGACGAGCGGCTGGCCATCGCCGCGCTGGCGGCCGTCGCGCTTCTCTTGGTGGTTTTCCTGGCGCTGCCGCTGCTGGCGCTGCTGGGCAAGTCGGTGGAAGACGCCGAAGGCCGGTTCGTCGGCCTGGCGAACTTCATCGCCTACGCGCAGACCCCCGCGCTGCTGCAGTCGCTGTGGAACAGCGTGTGGGTCTCTGCGCTGGTCACGCTGCTGGCGGTGCCGGCCGCCTTCGCCTACGCCTATGCGCTGACGCGCAGCTGCATGCCCGGGCGGCCGCTGTGGCGTGGCATCGCGCTGGTGCCGCTGATGGCGCCTTCGCTGCTGCCG
>JBBQOR010000595.1:0-2234 GCA_038331055.1 Burkholderiales bacterium | reverse complement strand
AGCGCGGGCTGCAGCGCTCGCTTCAGTCGACCGAAGATGAACTCGCCGCGCAGGCGCGCCTGACGCGCGAACTGCAGGAAGACCTGCTGCGCACGCGCAAGGTGGAGTTCGAGAGCAGCGCCGAGCGGCTGGACCGCGTGGTGCGGCAGGCGGCCAAGGAGAGCGGCCGCCAGGTGCGGCTGGACATCGTCGGCGGTGCCATCGAGGTGGACCGCGGCGTCATCGAGCGCATGGTCGGCCCCTTCGAGCACCTGCTGCGCAACGCCGTCGTGCACGGCATCGAGCCGCCAGAGCAGCGCCGCGCCGCAGGCAAGGACCCGGTGGGCAGCATCACGGTCACCGTCTCGCAGGAAGGCAACGAGGTCGGCGTCGAGTTCCGCGACGACGGCGGCGGGCTCGATTACGCCCGCATCCGTGCCCGTGGTCTGGCGCGCGGCCTGCTGGCGCCCGACGCGGCGGCCGACGACGCGGCGCTGGCACAGCTGATCTTCCTGCCCGGCTTCAGCACCGCCGAGGGGGTGACCGAACTGGCCGGGCGCGGCATCGGCATGGACGTGGTGCGCGCCGAAGTGAACGCGATGGGCGGGCGCATCGAGATCGACAGCCAGCCGGGCGCCGCCACGCCCGGCACCCGCATCCGCCTCTTGCTGCCGCTGACCACCGCTGTCACGCAGGTGGTGATGCTGCGCGCCGGCAGCTTGACGGCCGCGGTGCCGGCCACGCTGGTCGAGGTGGTGCGGCGGTCGAGCTTGGCAGAGGTGGAGCAGGGTTATAGCGGCGCAGGTTTCACCTACGACGGGCAGGCGCTGCCCTTCTTCTGGCTGGGCGCGCTGTTGCAGGCCGGTGGGCACGGCGGCGGCACGGCGCGCTCGGAAACCGTGGTCGTGATCCGCAGCGCGGCGCAGCGTGTGGCACTGCACGTCGACGAGGTGCTGGGCAACCAGGAAGTGGTGGTCAAGAACCTCGGGCCGCAGCTCTCGCGCATGCCCGGGCTGGCCGGGATCACGCTGTTGCCCTCGGGCGCCGTGGCACCGATCTACAACCCTGTCGCGCTGGCGGCCGTCTACGGAGAGCAGGCGCGGGAGCGCATGCGTCGGCCGCACACCATCGACACGGTGGCCGATGCGGCGCCGCGCGCCCCGCTGGTGCTGGTGGTAGACGATTCGCTGACCGTGCGCCGCGTCACCCAGCGCCTGCTGCTGCGCGAGGGTTACCGCGTGGTGCTCGCCAAGGACGGCCTGGAGGCGCTCGAGCGGCTGGCCGAAGAGCGCCCGTCGGTGCTGCTGTCCGACATCGAGATGCCGCGCATGGATGGCTTCGACCTTCTGCGCAACGTGCGTGCCGACAGCCGGCTTGCCGGCCTGCCGGTGGTGATGATCACCTCGCGGACTGCGCAAAAACACCGCGATCACGCGGCAGCGCTGGGCGCCGACCATTACCTCGGCAAGCCCTTTGCCGAAGAAGAGCTGCTGGCTCTGGTGGCGCGCCACATCGGCGCCGATATCCGTCTGTAGCGCGACGGGTCGCGCCGCTGGCGCTGCCCTCGTGTCGGCCAGATAGACCCCAGACCACACCTGGGTTAATCAAACGTTTGATCATTGCGTCTGGATGAGCCCGATGAGCGCCCTGCACCGCCAACCCGAACGCCTTGCACCGCGCGACGGCGCCGGCGACGGCGCGCGTGAGCGCCTGCTTCTGGCCGGGCTGCGGCTGTTCGCAGAACGCGGCTTCGCCGCCACCTCGACGCGTGAGCTGGCCGAGCTGGCGGGCGTGAATGTGGCCTCAATCGCCTATTACTTCGGCGACAAGGCGGGGCTGTACCGCGCGACCATCGTGGAACCCATGGGTTCGGCCGACGACGACATCGCCCTGTACGCCGACCCCCAGCTGACGCTGGCGCAGGCACTGTCGGCCTTCTACCGCAGCCTGCTGGAGCCGCTGCGCCAGGGCGAGATCAACCGGCTTTGTATGAAGCTTCACTTTCGCGAGATGCTCGAGCCCACAGGCGTCTTCGAGCAGGAGATCGTCGAGGACATCCGCCGCATGCACGAGGCGCTGGTGCAGCTGCTGTGCCGTGCGCTCGGCCTCGGCGCTGCCGACGACGCGCTGCTGCGGCTGGCCATCTGCCTGGCCGCGCCGGGCGTGCACCTGCACACGGCGCGTGATGTGACCGAGCGCATCGTGCCCGGGCTGATGGACGGTGACGCGGCGCTGCGGGCGTGGCAAGACCAGCT
>JBBQOR010000594.1:0-2236 GCA_038331055.1 Burkholderiales bacterium | reverse complement strand
AGTTGTCCATCGAACACGCGCACGGCCAGATGAGGCAGATGGCTGGTGTCCTGCAGGTCGGTCCAGATGCTTTGCTGCAGCTCTCCGCGCGCATGCGCGGCCGCGGCCTGCGCCCACGAGGCCGCCACGATGGCCGACGTGTCACCCGCGTGCAGCGCGAGTCGTCGCGCCTCGGCCGCCTTCTGCGTGCCCATGGCCGGGTCCGCCGCACCGAGGGCCGCAGCACCGCTGTAGGTCAGGGCCTCGCACAGCCGTCCCTCCACGCTTTGCGGGCGCACACCGACCAGCGATTCGAGCGCGCCCTTCGGGTCGCCCTGCTTGATCTGCGCGAGCGCACCCTTGGCGCGCAAGTCGTGCGAAGCCGACTCGTCGGCGGCGTCGGCAGCTTCTCGGTAGGCGGCCACGGCGGCCGGGTCACCCATCGCATCCAGGGCCTCTGCGCGCAGTCTTAGCGCCTCGGCGTGGCCGGGCTCGAAGGTCAACACAGGCGCCAGATGTCGCAAGGCATCGCTGAAGGCGGCCAGGCGCACCGCGTCACGCGCCGCCGCAAGGAGCCAAGGCATGGCTTCGCGGAGGCTCCCTGCGTCGAGCCAGTGGCGTGCCACAAGGGCCGGCGCGGCGTCGAGTTCGATCAGGCGCTGCGCCGCCTGCCGATGCATCTTCAGCCGCTGATGCGGCGGGATTTGTTCGATCAAAGCCTGGCGTACGAGATCGTGCCGAAATCGGTAGCGCGTACCAGACAGCTCGAGCACGCCTGCAGCCAGCGCGCAATCAAGCGCTGCGAACGCATGCGCCTCAGGGTCTGGCGACAGGGCCGCCGCGGTGGCGGCGTCGAAAGCGTCGCCGGCCAGCGCCATCCACCTCAGCGCCGCGAGCGCTGCGTCGGGGACATCGCACAAGCGGGCGATGATGGCTTCGGCAACGTTTCTGGGCAGCACCTGCCCGTCCGAGGAGGCTGCACAGCGAGCCAGTTCGATCGCCGCAAACGGGTTGCCCTCGGCGATGCGCACGATGTGCGTCACGATCTCGTCGGACAGCGGGCCGGGTGCAGCCTGGACCACGAGCCGACGTGTCTCGTCGTCGGCGAGTGGCCCGACGTCGATCGCCTGCATGGCGCCGCCACCGACCAGGCGCGATACACCGCGGCCGAGTACCGACCCAAGTGGTGGCGGACGCGTCGCCAACACGACACACACCGGTGGGCCGGCCGTGCACAGGTGCATCAACACGTCGACGTCGGCGTCGTCGATCAGGTGCGCGTCATCGACCAGCACCATGATGTCGTCGCCGCCCGCAGCGGCCAGCAGCAGGCGTCGCAGGGTGCCGATCACTTGGTGCCGCCCCAACGGCCCGGGCAGCGCGGCCGCTGGCGCCGCGAGCGGGCTGAGTTGGGCCAGGACGGAGCGCGCTGGTGCACCGATCCGGTCGAGCACGCCACGGTCGGTCAAGACAATGAGTTCGGCCAACCCCGCGACCACGGCGTAGGCACGCCCTGGCTGCGCGGCATCCACGCGCACGACGGCCCAGCCGCGCTCGCCGGCCAACGCGCCGAGTTCGCGGCAGAACGCCGTCTTGCCGATGCCGGTGGGCCCGCGCAGCACGATTCCGCTGGGCCGCTCAGAGGCGGCCATTCCCAGCCATGCCACCACCTGGGCGCGCGCCATGGCGCGCCCGAGAAAGGTTGGGCCGGTTTGCTGCAGCCCCGCCACGCACTGTTCGTACAAGGCTTCGGTGTCGCGATCCGGTCTGACGCCGAGCTCCTGCTGCAACGCTTCGCGCAGGTGCGCGTACCAGCGAACGGCCGCAGCGCGATTCCCGGCTGCGGATTCAAGGGCCATCAGTTCTCGATGTGCAGGCTCGTCGGTGGGCTCCACCCGGGCCAGCCATTCCCACTGAGCGCTGCCCCGCAGCAGTTCGACGAAACGCGCGCGCAGCCGTTCACGTGCCGGTTCAGTCCATGCTTCGTAGGCCGTGCCAGGTAACAGGTCGCCGCCGTAGGCGCTGACTGCCGACACGCAGGCCTCGCGATCACCGTTGGCCAGCGCGGCCTGCGCCAGGCACTCAAAGGTGTCGGCATCGATGGCCACGACGCCGTGGGGCCACAGCAGCAGCTCACCACGCTGCAACAACACACCGTCGTGCCGCCCGAGCGCTTGCCGGGCTTGGTGTGCGGCCTTGCGCAGGTTCGCTGCACCAGCTTCAGGCTCCAGCTGTGGCCACAGCGCGTCGACGATGC
>JBBQOR010000593.1:0-2237 GCA_038331055.1 Burkholderiales bacterium | reverse complement strand
CGCGCGGCCTCGGTCTCCACCGTGCCCAGCGTGGCCAGCATGCGCGGCAGGTCGCCCGAGCGTTCACCCACCCGCACCAGATTCAGACCGGTGCGCGGAAACCACGCCCGCGTGGCCAGCACGTCGGCCAGGGCGCGGCCGCGCTGCAACTCGGCCGCCACGGTGGCCAGGTCGCGCCGCGGTCCGTCCAGCTGCAGCGCGGCGGCCGAGAGGTTGATGGCTTCGATGATCGGCACCCGGTTGGCCAGCAGCGTGCCCAGCACCGTGGCCCAGCGGCCCACCTCCACACGCAGCAGCCAGGGGCCGACCAGCGGCAGCCGCGCCGCGACCTCGAGCGCACGGCCGCGCAGCTCGGGGCTGGACAGCGCGGCGGCCACCAGCGCCACCAGCAGCGCGGCGCCCAGCCCGAAGGCCAGCAGGTTCTGCTGCACGAAGAGCCCCGCCTCGATGACCGCGCGTGACAGCGCCGGCACGTCGGCGCGGGTGCTCTTGAGCAGCGAGGCAAAACGCGGCACCACGCCGATGAAGATGATGCTCACCGCCACCACGCCGGCACTCACCAGCACGGCCGGGTAGATCAGCGCGCTCTTCAACTCCTGCGCGGCGCGGCGCTCGTAGTCCATCTGCGTGGCGGCGTCGCGCAGTGCGGTGGCGAGTTCGCCGCTGGCCTCACCCGCCTCGACCAGCGCCAGCACATAAGGCGGCAGTGCCAGCGGCCCTTCACGCAGGGCCACCGACAGCCGCTGGCCGCCACGCACGGCGCGGTCGGCCGCGGCCAGCGCGGCACCGGTGGCCAGGGTGGCATGCGAGGCCGCCAGCGAGGGCAGCGCCTCGGCCAGCGAGATGCCGGCACCCAGCAGCGTGGCCAGCTCCTGCAGCAAGGTGATGCGCTCGGGCACGCTGGCCGCGCGGCGCGGCGCATTCGCCGAGGCCACCGCCCCGGCGCGCGGCGCGGCCGTCACCGCCAGCGGCATCAAGCCCTGGCGCAGCAGTTCGCGCAGCGCCTGCGGCTCGTCAGCCGCCTGCAACTGCCCGCTGCGCTCGACGCCTTCTGCATCGGCGGCGCGCCAGGTGAAGGTGATGCCGCTGTCCGAGGCGTTCACAGGCCGGCCCGCGTCAGTCTTCGGCGCCGCCGCAGACGCGCAGCACCTCGTCGAAGCCGGTCTGGCCGGCGGCGGTCTTCAAGAGACCGTCCTCGACCAGGCTGCGGCGGCCGGCGGCATCGGCCGCGCGCACCAGCTCGGCGGCCGGCGCCGCGCTGGCGATCAGGTGCTGCATGCCGGCGTTCAACTCGACCAGCTCGTAGATGCCCAGCCGTCCGCGCCAGCCGGTGCCGCCGCAGGCGGCGCAGCCGACCGCGTGGCGCCAGCGCGGCGGCGCGGCGCTGGCCGTGTGGCCGAGCCGCGCGGCCAGCGCAGCGTGGCGCGCCGCCACCGTCGGCTCAGCCAGCCGCGGCCCGGCGCAGGCCTCGCACAGCCGCCTTACCAGACGCTGCGCCATCGTCGCCTTCAGCGCGGCGGCGACAAGATAGGGCTCGATGCCCATGTCCACCAGCCGCGTCACGGCCGACAGCGCGTCGTTGGTGTGGATGGTCGCCAGCACCAGGTGGCCGGTAAGCGCCGACTGCACGGCGATCTCGGCCGTCTCGCGGTCACGGATCTCGCCCACCATGATGATGTCCGGGTCGTGGCGCAGGATCGAGCGCAGCGCGCGGCCGAAGGTGTAGCCGATCTCGGCCTGCGTCTGGATCTGCACCACATGCGGCAGCCGGTACTCGACCGGGTCTTCGACGGTGACGATCTTGCGGCTCAGGTCACCGGCGCCGGACAGCGCCGCCAGCGCGCCATACAGCGTGGTGCTCTTGCCCGAGCCGGTGGGCCCGGTCACCAGCACCAGGCCGTTGGACCAGTTCAGCCAGCGGCGGAACATCGCCAACTGGTCGTCGGCCATGCCCAGGCGATCCAGCCGCAGGTCGGCGCGCTGCTTGGGCAGCAGGCGCAGCACCAGCGATTCGCCATGCACTGCAGGGATGGCCGAGACGCGCACATCCATCTCGGCGCCGGCCACGCGGATCGAGGTGCGGCCGTCCTGCGGCAGCCGGCGCTCGGCGATGTCCAGCCCCGAGACCAGCTTCACGCGCGAGGCCACCGCCGCGTAGCGCGCAATCGGCAGGCTCATGCGCGTGTGCAGCACGCCGTCGATGCGCAGGCGCACCGCGAACTCGCGCTCGCCGGGCT
>JBBQOR010000592.1:0-2237 GCA_038331055.1 Burkholderiales bacterium | reverse complement strand
GTCAGCAGCAGCAGGCCGGTGGTGTCTTCGTCCAGGCGGCCGATGGGCTGCACGTCTCTCGTGCGCAGGGGGCCTGGCAGCAGGCTCAGCACGCTGGGGTGATGACGCGGCTTGCGCGAGCACTCGTAGCCTGCCGGCTTGTGCAGCATGAGCAAGGCCCGCTCGTGGTACTGCCAGGGCTGCCCTTGAACGCTGAACGGCCGGCCGGGCCAGACGGGGATCTGCTGGGCGGGGTCGTCCACCACCGCATCGTCCACCCCCAACATCCTGGCGGCCACCACGGCGGCGCAGTCTCTTCGGGTGCCAAAACCCTGGCTGAAGAGCAGCTGCGCCGCGCTGAGCGTGGCCGGACCGGTAGCGGATCTGGGCATGCCGGCATTGTGTGGCCGGGCCCGGACGGCCCGATCCTGCGCCCCGGGTCAGCCGATGTGCAGACGCGGTGTGGCCGACTTGCCGCCCAGGCACCCGACCACCGCCGCGTGCGCAAAGCCATGGCGGCTGAATACCTCCAGCACCGACTGCAACGCCGCCGGCGCGCAGGCCACCAGCAGGCCGCCGCTGGTCTGCGGGTCGCTCAGCAGCGCCTGGTCTTCAGCGGCAAAGCCGGCGGGCAAGGCCACGTCGGCGCCATAGCCTTCCCAGTTGCGGCCCGAAGCGCCGGTGACGAAGCCCTGTCCGGCCAGCGCGCGCACGCCGTCCAGCAGTGGCACAGCGGCCCAGTCGATCTGCGCCTCGCATGCCGCGCCGCGCGCCATCTCCAGTGCATGGCCGGCGAGGCCGAAGCCCGTGACGTCGGTGATCGCGTGCACGCCGTCGATCGCGGCGAGATCGGGGCCCGGCGTATTCAGCTTCGTGGTGGTGGCGATCATCGTGGCGTAGCCCAACTCGCCCAGCGCACCCTTCTTCAGCGCCGCGCTCATCACGCCCACGCCCAGCGGCTTGCCCAGCACCAGCAGATCACCCGGCTGGCCGTCGGCGTTGCGCTTGACGCGCGCCGGGTGCACAAGACCCAGGGCCACCAGTCCGTAGATGGCTTCCACCGAGTCGATGGTGTGGCCGCCGGCGATCGGGATGCCCGCCGCGCGGCAGACCGAGGCGCCGCCTTCGAGCACACGGCCGATGGTCGCGGTGCTGAGCACGTTGATCGGCATGCCCACCAAGGCCAGCGCCATGATCGGCCGCCCGCCCATCGCGTAGACATCGCTGATCGCGTTGGTGGCCGCGATGCGACCGAAGTCGAACGGGTCATCGACGATCGGCATGAAGAAGTCGGTGGTGGCGATCAGCGCCTGCTCGTCGTTGAGCTTCCAGACCGCAGCGTCGTCGGCGGTCTCGATGCCGACCAGCAGTTCCTTCGGGATCGGCATCGCCGCCGTGCCCGCGAGGATCTGCGACAGCACGCCTGGGGCGATCTTGCAGCCGCAGCCACCGCCGTGGGAGAGCGAGGTCAGGCGCGGTTCGGCAGTCAGCTTGTCAGGGGCGTTCATCAGCGGCTCTCCAGCAGTTCATCGCAGCAGTTCATCGCAGCAGTTCGTCAACCAGCGCGGTCAGCGTGGCCTGTTCCCGCGCCGGGGCGAAGAGCGGCGCGCGCAGCGCACATTGTCCGGCCAGGACGGCCCACCACGCGGGCTCGTCGCGGGCGCGTTCGATCGACGCGGCCAGCCCCGCCCCATCGCCGGGCTCGAAACAGCCGGCGTAGTCGCTGCCCAGCAGCCCGAGGTTGCCGTCGATGCGCGAGGCGATCACCGGCGTGCCGCTGGTGATCGCCTCGATCACCACATGCGCGCCGCCTTCCATGCGGCTGGCGTGCACCCGCACGTGGGCCTGCGCGATCAGCGCCCGCGCGGCGCCGTGCGGCTGCGCGCCCTGCCAGCGGTAATTGGGCTGCGCGGCGGCGAGCGCCAGCGCGGCCCGGCCCAAGGCAGGCTCGAGCGCCGCGCCAATATGGTCGATCACGATGTCGAGCCGCTGCGCGAGCAGTGCCGCGGCGACAAACACCGTGCGCGGGTCTTTTTCTTCGCGCAGATGGCCGACGACGGCCACGCGCAGATGCCGCGTGGTGCGCGGCCACTGCGGCACACGCGCGGGCGCGGACTGCAGGCAGACCCGCGCCTTGCTCTGCAGGGCCGGCGGCAGCGCACGCGCGCCGAGTTCATTGAGCAGCACCAGGCGGTCGGCCAGCACCAGCGAGCGCTGGGCCGCGCCGTCGCTTGCGATGTCGCGGTACAGGTCGGTGC
>JBBQOR010000591.1:0-2241 GCA_038331055.1 Burkholderiales bacterium | reverse complement strand
CGACATGTCGGCCCAGGTGTCGAAGGGCTCCATGTAGGCGTCGATGACCGGCGAGTCGCCCAGCCAGCCCAGCCCGCGCAGGTCGGGCTCGAGCCACAGCTGCAGGCCCATCGTGCGCACCGTCTTCACCTGCTCGACCATCGAGCGCCAGCGCGGGTTGGCGGCCACCAGATCGGCGGCGACGATGGGCACGCTGCCCAGCGAGATGGCGAACACCACTTCGTCGAAGTCCTTGCCGCGCTGCAGCGTCAGGGCCTCGGCATCGGCCCACTGGAACCACATCGATTCGAGGTCGACGTTCTGCCGCTCGGCCTCGGCACGCAGTTTCTCGCCGCCCTCGATCTGCGTGTAGTCGGGCTCGGCCGGCCAGCAGTCCAGCCCCACCCAGTTGACCAGCGGCTGGTACTCGGTCCGGTTCGGCCCGGTGGTGTTGACCTGGCGCGCGATCTCGATGCGTTCGATCTGCTTGCCCGTCTCATCGAGGCGCAGTGCCTGCACACGGTGGAAGAACTTGAACTGCACGCCGCGCCGTGCCAGCGCCTTGTAGAAGGGCGTGAAGATGGTGTCGCCCATGCCCGCGCGCATCTTCCAGAAGATCGCGCCGTCATAGGTGAAGCACATGCGCATGATGGTGCGCAGCGCAGGCGCAGTGGCGAAGTTGGCCGTGCGGTCCAGGTCTTTGGTGCTGCCGCCATCGAAGGCGAAGACGAAGTCGTACAGGCCGCGCAGCAGCGGGTTGGTGACCAGGCTGGCCGTCACCGGCATCGCGCCGTGGCGCTTGAGCCAGGCGCAGAACTCTTCATCCAGCGCGTTGAAGCGCTCCCGCTCGAAGGCGCGGTCAGCCACCAGGCCGCGCAGCACCGTGGCGCCCATGTCGAGCATGAACAGATGCTGCCGTGCCGCCGGGTCGTTGGCGGTCTGGCGCTCGAAGACCTGCGCCACCCAGCCCTGCAGGCGCTGCACCAGGTTGTCCAGCATGCCGGTGTCGCCGCCCGCCGAGACGTCCTTGACCTGAGCCCCCAGGGCCGTGGCGATGCCAAAGCCGGCGCTCCACAGTCCCTCTTCGACCGTCATCATCAGCCGCTTGGCATGCGATGTCACCCAGGCCAGCAGACCATGGGGTTCTTCGTTTACCTCGCGCTCGTACAGCGGCTGGGTGTCGGCGGCGAAGGCCTTGCCGGCGAGGAACTCGCCCAGGTACTGCAGGTACTCGGCCACCGAAGGCATCGAGTCGCGCTGCCAGGGTTTGTCGTCGCTGACCGGGGTGCGCATCATCCACGGGTCCCAGCCGTCGCTCAGGTTCATGTCGATGCCGACGAAACTGTGCGGCTGGAAGGCGTCCTCGCAGCGCGCGAACACGCCGTTGACGATGCGCGGCGGGCTGTAGCCTGCGCCCACCGATTCGTCGATGCCGGGGTTGATCTCGCGGTGCGCCTCTTGCAGCGCGCGAAAGCTGTTGTGATAGAAGCCCAGCCAGATGTGCAGGCCGTGCTCCTCGATGCGGCCATGCGGCGGACGGCGGCCACTGGCGCCCTTGCCGCCCAGCCGCCAACCCATCTGGTAGAGCGTGATCTCGTAGCGCTCCTGCCAGCCGGGCTCGCTGGTCAGCCGCCACGCGGTGGCCATCGCCGAGGCGCCGCCACCCAGGATGGCAATGCGCTTCTTCGGCCCCGCGGGCGCGGGCGCGGGCGCGGGTGCGGGTGCGGGTGCGGCGCTCAAGCCCGGCCCCGGCGCCGGCACCGGCACCGGGCCAATGCCACCCGGCAGCACCGGCGCCACGCCCTCGCCACCGCGCCAGACTTCCGTGGCATTGCCGATCTCGAAGTCGAAGTTGGTCCAGAAAGCGGCCTCGACGTCGATCAGCCCCGCCGGCAGCCCCAGGTCCTGGCGGATCGGGTGGCTGTCGAGGTCTTCGATCTCCACTTGGTAGCGGTCGCTGAACAGCTTGGCACCGTGGAACCGGGCGAGCCGCGAGTCGACCTCCTGGATCGCCTGATAGCACGCGGTCAGCGGCGCCGAGCCGTCACGGAACTGCTTGAGGAAGGCCATCGGCAGGCGCATCGCCAGCAGGTCGTCCAGCATGTGCGCGGCCAGACCCAGCTCCTTGAAGAAATCGGGCTCCAGCCCGGCGATGCGCGCGACGCTGTCGAACAGTTCCTTCATCTCGCCGAACACCGTGTGCTCGCCACCCGCGGCGCTGCGGCGCACCGTGAACAGCGGCGCGCGCAGGCCCGGCGTGTC
>JBBQOR010000590.1:0-2242 GCA_038331055.1 Burkholderiales bacterium | reverse complement strand
CGTTCTGCTGCTTCCCGGTCTGGCTTGCGACGCCGAGCTATGGCGCGACCAGACGCCTGCGTTGCTGGCGGCCGGGCACCTCGTTCACATCAGCGACGCCCACACGCGCCATGCCGTCCTGCCGCAGATGGCGCAGGCGCTGCTGGCGCAGCAGCCCGGCGCCTTCATCGCCGTGGGCAGCTCGATGGGCGGCATGCTGGCGCTGGAACTGCAGCGCCAGGCGCCAGAACGTGTGCACGGGCTGGCTCTGCTGGGCAGCAGCGCACGCGCCGACACGCCCGAACTGCTGAAGCTGCGCAGCGACGCCATCGTGCTCTTCGAGCAGGGCCGCATGAACGAGGTGCTGGTGCCCAACGTGCCGCTGGCCTTGCACCCGCAGGCCGCCGGGCACGCGGCGCTGGTGGCCGACTATCTGGCGATGATGGCGCGGGCCGGTGCACCGCAGCTGACGGCGCAGAACCGCGCCGTGATGGCGCGCGATGACCAGCGTGCGCGGCTGGGCGGCATCGCCTGCCCGGTGCTGGTGGTCTGCGGCGAGGACGACCTGCTCACTCCGCCGGAACTCTCACGCGAGATCGCGGCGGCGGTGCCGCGATCCCAGCTGCTGCTGCTGCCGCGCTGCGGCCACCTGCTCACCTGGGAGCAGCCCGCGGCCGTCAATGCGGCGTTGCTGGACTGGCTGGCCCGGCTGCCGTCGGCGGGTTGATGGCCGGGTTGGTCGTCGGGTTGGTCGTTGGGTTGACCGCAGGGGTCGGCGTCACCCCGCGGTTCGAACCAGCCACCAGGTCGAAGCGCAGCAGCCGGCACTCCAGCGGCCCGTTCCACAGCGGCACCCGGCGGCTTTCCTTGAGCCGCATCATCGATGGCAGCTTGGGGTCGGGGCTGAGCAACCAGGCGGTCCAGCCGGCGTAGTGGCGCTTCCAGTGCGCGGCCAGCGCAGCGTGGAACTCGGCCGCCGAGCTGGCACCTTCGAAGCTTTCGCGGCCTGCGTCGTGCGCCGGCGGTGCGCGCCGCCGATCAACCACGGAACCGCGGCCCTTCGGCGCGATGCGTTCTCCATACGGCGGGTTGAGCATCATCGTGCCGCGCGCGGCCGGCGGCAGGCGCTGCAGCGCATCGGCGGTCTTGAACTCGATCACCGCGCCGACGCCGGCCCGCTCGGCGTTGCGGGTGGCGAAATCGGTCATGCGAAAGCTGACGTCGCCGGCAAAGATCGGCACCTCGCTGGCGTGCACCTGCTCGCGCGCGGCCTGCTGCAGGTCGCGCCAGGCCGGAAGCGGGCTGCGGAAGGCCACCAGCCGCTCGAAGGCAAAGTGCCGCGCCTGCCCGGGCGGGATGCCGCAGGCCAGTTGCGCCGCCTCGATGGCGATGGTGCCCGCGCCGCAGCAGGGGTCGAGCAGCGGGCCGTCCTCGGCGCGGCCCTGCCAGCCGGCGGCGGCCAGCATCGCCGCGGCCAGGGTTTCCTTCAGCGGCGCCTCGCCCTTGCCGGCCTTGACATCACGCCAGCCGCGCTTGAACAGCGCCTCGCCCGAAGTGTCGACATAAAGCGAGGCCTGCTCGGCGCCCAGGTACAGCACCAGCGGCAGATCGGGGTGGTGCGTATCGACGTCGGGGCGTGCACCGAGTTCTGCACGCAGCCGGTCGCACACGGCGTCCTTCACGCGCAGCGCGGCAAAGTTCAGGCTGCGCAGCGGCGACTGCTGCGCATGCACGTCCACCCGCAGCGTCTGCTGCGGCGTGATCCAGTCGGCCCACGGCACCTGCCGTGCCAGTTCGTAGAGGTCGTCCTCGTGGTGGTAGGGGCCCTGCGTCAGCGGCCACAGCACACGCTGGGCCAGCCGGCTGTGCAGGTTGAGCTGCATCACCGTGTGCTCGTCGCCTTCGACGGTCACGCCGCCGCGGCCGGCTTCGGCCGGGCATGCGCACAGACGCTGCACTTCGGCCGCCAACAGCGCCTCGGTGCCGGCGGCGGCCGGCAGCCACAGCGCGACCTTGCGCGTCACATCGTCCTGCGTTGCGAGGCCGGCGCGATGCGCATGCCCTCGCGGTACTTGGCCACCGTGCGCCGCGCCACCTGGATGCCCTGCTCTTCGAGCATCTTGCTCAGCTGGCTGTCGGACAGCGGCTTGCCCGCGTCCTCGGCCTCCACCAGCTGCTGGATCAGCGCGCGCACCGCCGTGCTCGAGGCGTTGCCGCCGGCGTCGGTGTTCAGCGAGCTGCCGAAGAAGTACTTCAGCTCGAA
>JBBQOR010000589.1:0-2242 GCA_038331055.1 Burkholderiales bacterium | reverse complement strand
GGCGATCAGCGCCGACCGCGTGTAAAAGTTCAGCGCCGGCGGCGTGTCGATCCAGACGGCGTCGTAGTCGGCTGCCACCTCGGCCAGCGCGTCGCGCAGCTTGTAGATCTTGTAGCGGCTCTCCAGCTTGCTGTGCAGTTCGTCCAGCGCAGCTCCGCCGGGCAGCAGATGCAGGTTCGGCCACGGCGACTCGACGCTGAAGTCCGCCAGTCTGGGGCTGCGCACGCTGAAACCCAGCGTGCGCTCGAAGAAGCCGGCCGCGCCGTCGCCGGCCTGGGCCGCCGCCGCGCCCAGCAGGTAACGCGTGGAGTTGCCCTGCGCGTCCAGATCCACCAGCAGCGTGCGTTGACCCTGCTGCGCGCCGATGGCCGCCAGGTTGCACGTGATGGTGGACTTGCCCACTCCGCCCTTCTGGTTGAACACGACGCGTCGCATGCCGCTCCCTGTGTGTTGTGCCGTTGAATCGCGAGTCATTGTGCACTGCAGCAAGCCCGCAGCCGGCGCCTACACTGCCGCGTGATGAGAGACACATTCGCGCTCGAGCCCGGCCGCATGCGGCTCGACCAAGGCTCCCTGGGCGAAGGATTCTCGTGAGCGTCGCAGACCAAGAGCCGCAACCTGCGCCGACGGCCGTCAGCTTCGCGCAGGCGCTGCGCTTCTGGCTCAAGCTGGGCTTCATCGGCTTTGGCGGGCCGGCCGGGCAGATTGCGCTGATGCACGCCGAACTGGTCGAACGCCGACGCTGGATCAGCGAACGGCGTTTCCTGCACGCGCTGAACTACTGCATGCTGCTGCCCGGGCCCGAAGCGCAGCAACTCGCCACCTATCTGGGCTGGCTGATGCACCGCACGCGCGGCGGTCTGGCCGCGGGGCTGCTGTTCGTGCTGCCCTCGCTGCTGATCCTGATCACGCTGTCCTGGGTCTATCTGCGCTGGGGCAGCACGCCGCTGGTGGCTGGCGTGTTCTACGGCCTCAAGCCCGCTGTGGTGGCGCTGGTGCTGCATGCCGGCTGGCGCATCGGCCGGCGCGCGCTGAACAACCGCTGGATGGTCGCGCTGGCGGCCGCCTCCTTCGTCGCGCTTTTCGTTTTCGATGTGCCCTTCCCGGCCATCGTGCTGGCCGCCGGGCTGATCGGTCACTTCGGCGCCCGGCTGGCGCCGCAGGTGTTCGCCCTCGGCGGCCAGGCCGGCGCTGGCGCAGGCGCCGCGGGCGCGCCCGCAGCCCGCGCGCTGATCGACGACGACACGCCGACGCCCGCCCACGCCCTCGTCAGCCGCGCCAGGCTTCTTCGGGTGGCCGCTGCCGGCCTGGGTCTGTGGCTGGCCGCGATGGCCGCGCTGGTCGCCAGCCAGGGCTGGGCTGGCACGCTCACGCAGATGGGCTGGTTCTTCACCAAGGCCGCGCTGGTGACTTTCGGCGGCGCCTACGCCGTGCTGCCCTATGTCTACCAGGGTGCCGTCGAGCAGTTTCAGTGGCTCAGCGGCCCGCAGATGATCGACGGTCTTGCGTTGGGCGAAACCACGCCCGGCCCGCTGATCATGGTGGTCGCCTTCGTCGGCTTCTTGGGTGGCTGGCAGCAACAGGTGCTGGGCGCCGACGCGGTTTTTGCCGCCGGCGCGCTGGCGGCCGTGGTGGTGACCTTCTTCACCTTCCTGCCCAGCTTCGTCTTCATCCTCGCCGGCGGCCCGCTGGTCGAAGCCACGCGCGGCCGGCTGGGCTTCACGGCTCCATTGAGCGCGATCACCGCTGCGGTGGTCGGCGTGATCGGCACATTGGCGCTGTTCTTCGCCGGCCATGTGCTGTGGCCGAAGGGAATGCAGGGGCCTTTCGACGCCAGTGCCGCCGCGATCACGCTGGCGGCAGTGCTGGCGCTGTGGCGCTTCAAGCTGGGCGTGCTGCCCCTGCTGGGCGGCGCCGCGTTGCTGGGGCTGGCGGCGCAGGCGCTCGCGCGCTGAACGGGCGCGGGCTCAGGCGGCCTTCACGCGCGCCTTGAAGGTCTTGCGGAACTTCTCGACTTTGGGCGCCACGACCATCGCGCAATAGCCCTGCCCCGGATGGTTGGCGAAGTAAAGCTGGTGGTAAGCCTCGGCGCGGCTGTAGTTGTCCAGCGCCGTCACCTCGGTGACCACGCGGCCCTTGTGCACGGTGTCCAACTCGGCAAGCACGGCATCGACCACCGCGCGCTGCTCGGGCGAGTGCAGGTAGATGCCCGAGCGGTACTGCGTGCCCACGTCGTTGCCCT
>JBBQOR010000588.1:0-2250 GCA_038331055.1 Burkholderiales bacterium | reverse complement strand
GCGACGATGCGCTCGAGCACCTGCGCCTCACGCGTGGTCAGGCGCGACAGCAGCGCGTCGCGGCTGGCTTGCTCCTGGTGCTGGCTAAAGGCGGCGCGCGCCTGCTCGAGCATGCGCTCGACCAGGCCGAGAAGTTCTTCTTCCTTGAAGGGCTTCTCGATGAAGTCCATCGCGCCCTTCTTCATCGTCGTCACGGCCATCGGCACGTCGCCATGGCCGGTGATGAAGACCACCGGCAGAGGGCTCTTGCGCTCGACCAGCCGGTCTTGCAGCTCGAGGCCGTTCATGCCGTCCATGCGGATGTCGGCGATCAGGCAGGCCACCTCGCGCGGATCGAATCGCGCCAGGAAGGATTCGGCCGAGTCGAAACACTTGACGCGGTAGTCCTTGCCTTCAAGCAGCCACTGGAGCGAATCGCGCACGGCCTCGTCGTCGTCGACAACGTAGACGGTGCCCTTCTTGGGAATCAGACTCATTTCGCGGTCACGGTGCTGAGTGCGGCGCGGGAGGCGTCTCGATCGCCGTCTGCCTCGCCTGGGGGAGGGGCGATCACCGCTGGGGCGTCGCTGCGGGCCGGCAGTTCGACCGGCAGCGTGAAGGTGAACCGGCAGCCTGCGACGGCTTCCCCATTGTAGATGTTCTGTGCCCGCAGCCGGCCGCTGTGCGACTCGATGATCGAGCGGCACAGGCTCAGGCCGATGCCCAGGCCTTCGGGCTTGGTCGAGAAAAAGGCCTCGTACAGCCGCGCGTGGACCTCGCCCTGCAGGCCCGGGCCCATGTCGGTGACGCTGAACTCGATCATGCCGCCTTCTTCGGGCGTGTGGCGCGGCACCACGCGCAGCTCGATGTGCCGGCGCGCCGAGGGCAACTGGGCGCTGTCGATGGCTTCGGCGGCGTTCTTCAGCAGGTTGAGCAGCACCTGCTCGATGAGGATCGGGTCGACCTGCAGTTCGGGCAACCGCTGAGCGACGTAGCTGTGAATGGCCACGTTGCGCCGGCGCAGTTCGATGCCGGCCAGATCGACCGCGTCCTCGACGATCTGCTTGGCCTGAGAGGGCTGTCGCTGCGGCTCGCTCTTCTTCACGAAGGCGCGGATGCGGTGGATGATCTGCCCGGCGCGCTCGGCCTGGCGTGCGGTCTTGCCCAGGGCCGCCAGCAGGTCGTCCTGGGTGATGGTGCCGCCGCGCACGCGCGACATCATGCCGTTGCAGTAGTTGGTGATGGCGGTCAGCGGCTGGTTCAGTTCATGCGCCACCGAGGAGGCCATCTCGCCCATCGTGGTCAGCCGGCTGCTTACCTGCGCGCGCTCGGCCTGCTGCGCCGCCTGTTCTTCCGCGCGGCGGCGCGCCGTCACGTCGGTCGCGATGAGCATCTGCGCCAGCCGCCCGTCGGTCCACTGCAGGTAGCGCGCGCGCACGTCGAACCACTTGGCCAGTGCCTCGATATAGACCTCGCGCGGGTCGGCGCCGAACTCGGTGAGCTCCTGCGTCGGCAGCCCCGACAGGTGATCCACCTCTTCGTCGGCGTCCGGCGCCAGCGCCGCACCGGGTACGCCGCCGGCCATCAGCGCGTGGCCGCGCGCGTCGCCGCCGAACCACAGCCGGTAGCTGCGGTTGGCAAAGAGAAGCTCGCCCTGCTGCACCGAGAGCACCGACACCGCAGCCTCCAGCCCCTCCAGCACGGTGGTGAAGCGCTCGTGCGAAGCGGCCAGCTGGTCGCGGATGCGCTTGGCCTCGGTGATGTTGGTCATGCTCGTCATCCAGCCGGTCTGCTGGCCGCGCGGGTCGATCAGCGGGCTGATGTACATGCGGGCATCGAACAACGTGCCGTCCTTGCGCATCACGCGGACCTCGATGCCGCCGGCCGGGCTGCGGCCCTGCAGCTCTTGCTGCAGCAGCCGCGCGTTCTCTTCCACGCGGTCGGGCGGCCAGTAGGGGAAGGGCGGCAGGCGGCCGATGAGGTCGATCTCGGCGAATCCGGTCATCGCCGAGAAGGCTGCGTTGACATAGGTGATGCGGCCTTCCAGGTCCATCGCCCGCATGCCGGTGGGCATCGAGTTCTCCATCGCGCGGCGGAAGTTGGTCTCCTGCACCAGCGTGCCCTGGATCTGCGAGCGCCGGCGCATGTGACGCCAGCTGCCCAGCAGCGTCCAGACCGTCAGCACCGACAGCACCGATACCGCGGCCTCCAGCCCCTCCAGCACGGTGGTGAAGCGCTCGTGCGAAGCGGCCAGCTGGTCGCGGATGCGCT
>JBBQOR010000587.1:0-2258 GCA_038331055.1 Burkholderiales bacterium | reverse complement strand
ATTCGACCGCATGGCGCAGCACCTCGTCGCCGCGGGCGAAGATGTAGACCGAGTTCAGCCCCGCCACCGGCAGCAGGATGATCGGGAAGCGCACCCCGCCCGGCGCCTGGCCCAGCGGCTGCACCGCGTAGCCCTGCGCGGTCAGCACCTCGAACAGGCGCCGCGCCAGATCTTCGGCCGACCAGTGCACCGGCGTGATCGAGGCGCTCTGCACGCCGGCCAGCACCGGGGTGTCGAGCACGCGGATGGCGTCGAGCACGGCGCCCATGGTATCGGGCGTGCTGCTGATGAGCAGCGCGTTGCGCGTGGCGTCTTCGGTGAAGCGCACACGCTCGCCGAACATCGTGCGCAACCAGCCGCCGACCTCGGTCTGCCGCACCGAGGTCAGCTCGACCAGCTGGAAGATCGGCCGCAGCGCCTGCGGCGTGTCGGGCAGCGCGGCGCCGCGACGGATCTCGGGCAGGTTGCCCAGCGCGGCGTTGTCGGGCACCACCCGCACCAGGCCGCCGATGTCGACCGCCGCCACGCCGTAGCTGCGCAACAGCAGCCGCGCGGCGTTCTCGATCGCCTCGGGGCTCTGCGTGCCACCCGAGCGGAAAGTGACCAGGTCACGCCGCGCCAGCACCTGCGGGTCGATGTTCACGTTGCGCTTGAGCATGTCGGCATAGACCACCTGCGCGAAGGTGGCGAGCGTGACCTGCTCGAGGTTGACCGCCATCGGCTCGGACGAGATGGCCTGCGCCGGGGGCGGCACGCGCGGCGGCGGCTCGGGCCGGCCCTGCGGCACCGCCGGCGGCGCGGGCAGGCGTTCGACGCGGGTCTGCGGCACCACGGCGGGCGTCGGCGCCAGCCGCGCGTTGCTGCTGTCGGCGGCGCCGGGGGTGGTCAGCGGCGACGGCACCATCGGCCCGGCCGGTGGCAAGGCGCAGGCGGCCAGCAGCAACACCATCGGCACCAGGGCGGCCCAGCGGGCCGTGGGGCGCGGTGCGGGCGGGGCAGCTTCTCTGACGGCCGATTCAAGACTCACTTCGTTCGATCCCCATTCGGTACTCCTTGCCGCCGACGTCGACGCAGTAGTCGCGTTCGCCGATGCGTGTGATGCGGTGGCCGCTGGGCAGCTTCTCGCCGACCGCCAGACGCTGCGCCGGCCGCGCCGGGTCATTGAACTGCACCAGCAGCGCACGCGCGTTGCCCTGGCCGAAGGCGCCGGCCACGCGCCAGCGCATGTCAGGCCCCGGGGCGGCGGTGACTGTGGGTTGCTGCGGGCCCCAGAAGGGCGCCGCGGCGGCGATGGTAGCCAGCGCCGGGGTGTCCAGGCGGCGCGGCAACTGCGGTGGCTGCCAGGCATCGCGCCGGGGCTGCACCAGCGTGTCGGGCGGCGCTGCCAGCGGCGCCAGCAGCCAGCCGGCGGCCAGCGCCAGCGCGCACACCGCGCCCCAACCGCGCCAGCCCAGGCCACCCAGCCGAAGCGCCATCAGCGCGGCCCCTTCGGGCTGCTGCCGGTCTGCGTGAGCACGCGCAGATCCAGTTCGGCCACGCCGGGCTGCGCGGCGGTGCGCATGGCCAGCCGATCGACCATCACCACGCGCTCGCTCTGGCCGATCTCCGACAGCCAACCCAGCAGCGGGATCGGCTTGAGGTCGCTGGCCACGCGCACGCGCAAAGCGCCGATGCCTGCCGGCAGCGCCGGGGCGGCGCTCGGCCCGTTGGCCGCCGACCCGGCAACCGCACGCGGCGCGGCGTCGGCGGTCTCGCGCACGAGTTCGATGCTGCGGATCGCCACGCCCCACTTGGTGGCACTGGCGCGCAGCCAGTCCTGCAGCGCGGCTTCGGCGAGACCGGCATCGGTGCCGGTCCACAGCATGACGTCGAGCGCGTCGCGCTGGCGGCGCACTTCATCCACGCGCGCCGACCAGCCGCGCTCACGCGCCAGCGGGGTCAGCCGCTCGAGCTCGGCGCGCATTTCGGCGTTGCGCTTGGTCAGGTCCTGCACGGCATCGCCGGCCGTCAACAGCGCATAGATCCAGGCCAGCGCGAGCACCGCCAGCAAGCCCATGCGCAGGCGCCCGCTGGCCGCCAGCTGGGCACGCAACCCGGCCAGCGGGCCGGGCTTCACGGACGCGGGCGCGGCGGCGCCGCGGTGCTGGGTGGGGGAACGAAGGCGGCGGCAGCAGCAGCAGCAGGCGCAGCGCCCGCCGCATCGGCCGCCGGGCGCGCGGGGGGATGCAGGCCGGCCAGCGTGGCCTCGAACTGCGCCC
>JBBQOR010000586.1:0-2265 GCA_038331055.1 Burkholderiales bacterium | reverse complement strand
CGCGGGTGGAGATCCGCAAGCTGCACGCCGAACTCGGCATCACCTCGCTGTTCGTCACCCACGACCAGGTCGAGGCGATGACGCTGGCGCAGCGCATGATGGTGATGAACGCCGGCCTGATGGAGCAGTTCGGCACGCCCGAAGAGGTCTACGCACGGCCGGCGACCACCTTCGTCGCCGGCTTCATCGGCTCGCCGCCGATGAACCTGCTGGCCGGGCGCGCCGAGGGCGGCTTCTTTCAGATCGGCGGTGAGCGTCTGGCGCTGCCGGCCGCCGCCCCGCGGGAGGGCGCGCTGACGCTGGGCGTGCGCCCGGAGCATGCCCACATCGGCAGCGCGGCGGGCTGGCCGTTGCGGGTTGAACTGGGCGAGATGCTCGGTGCCGAGCGGCTGGTCTACGGACGGCTCGGCGACGCCGCGTTCACCTTGCGCATCGCCGGCACCGACATCCCGCCGGCCAGCGGCAGCACGGTGCAGATGGTGGTGGCGCCGGAGCACCTGCACTGGTTCGATGCCCCCGGCGGCAAGCGCGTGGGCTGATCACTCGCAAGACCGCGGAAGATGGACACGCACTGGCCCTACCCCCGCTGGATCGCGCACCGCGGCGCGGGTCTGCACGCGCCCGAGAACACGCTGGCCGCCTTTCGCGCCGGCACGGCCGCCGGCTGGCGCGCCTTCGAGTGCGACGTCAAGCTCAGCGCCGATGGCGTGCCCTTCCTGCTGCACGACGCCACCTTGCAGCGCACCACCGACGGCATGGGCCAGGCTGCAGACCGCCGCTGGGACGAGTTGTCGCGGCTGGATGCCGGCGGTTGGCACAGCCCGCTCTACGCCGGCGAGCCGCCGCCCACGCTGGCGGCCATCGCGCACCATGTGCGGCGCAACGGGGCGGCGCTGAACATCGAGATCAAGCCCACGCCGGGAACCGAAGAGAACACAGGTCGCGTGGTGGCGGCCGATGCCGCGCGGCTGCTGGAAGCGCACCAGCCGCCGCCGCTGATGAGCAGTTTCCGCCCCGAAGCGCTGATGGGCGCACGCCAGGGTGCACCGAACCTGCCGCGCGCGCTGCTGCTCGACACGTTGTGGCCGGGCTGGGAAGACATGGCGCGCATGCTGGGCGTGGTGGCCGTCGTCACCAACCACCGGTTGATGGACGCCGCCCTGTGCGCGCAGATCCATGCCAGCGGCTGGCGCGCGCTGTGCTACACGGTCAACGATCCGGCGGATGTCGAGCGCCTGCTCGCGCTGCCGGTGGACGGCTTGATCAGCGACGAGATCGAGCGCTTCGCCAGCCGGGCCCGCGCAGTCGGCTGACGCAACGGCGCGCTGTGTGCGGCCCGCGCGCGGCGCTCAGGCTTCTTCGATGCCGCGCACGCGCGAGTACACGCTCGTGTCGCGCGGCACGCCCTGCACATCCAGCGCGTCCTGGCGAAGCAGGCCCTCGAAGCTGAAGCCGGCGCGCTCTGCCACCCGGATGCTGGCCGCGTTGCGCGCATCCATGCGGATCTCCACCCGCAGCGCGCGCAGCACATCGAAGGCCATGCGCGAGACCGCGCGCACCGCCTCGTCGACGATGCCGATGCCGCCGAAGCCGCTGCGCCGCCAGTAACCGATCTCGAAGCGCGGCACGCTCCAGTCCATGCGGTGCAGTCCGGTGCCGCCCAGCACCAGGCCTTCGCCGCCTTGCTCGTCGCGGCCGAAGATCAGCAGGCTCAGGTCTTCGCGCGATGCGTAGCGCGCGGCCATGCGGCGCGCGGTGAGCTCAGCCTCCTCGGCGCCGGTGTCGGCTTGCGCCCACGGCATCCACGGCTGCAGTTCGGCCAGTGAGGCCAGCACGGCCGCATGCATCGCCGCGCCATCACCGGGCCGCGCGCAGCGCAGGAACAGCCGTGGCGTCAAGAGGCGCTCGGGCACGTCGATCAGCAGCGGGTTCTTCATCGCATCCTGCCGGGAGCGGGCTGTTCAGGCGCCGGTGGCGGCGGGCAGGCGGCCGATCTCGGCCTCGGCGCCCAAGGGTGCCTCGTGGCCGACAGGCCGCGGCAGTTCGCGCACGCCGCGGATCAGTGGATGGCGCAAGGCCACCAGCGCCAGCACCAGTGCACCGGCGCCGGCCACCGCCAGCGAGGCGCGCAGATCGATGTGCTCGCCGAGCCAGCCGCCCAGCAGCGCCCCGGGTCCGGCGGGCAGCAGGATCAGCCAGCGCATCGTGCTCGTCATGCGGCCCAGCAGCGGCTCGGGCGTGACGGCCTGGCGCAGTGCGAGGAAG
>JBBQOR010000585.1:0-2265 GCA_038331055.1 Burkholderiales bacterium | reverse complement strand
CGGCCCTTGCTGAAGACGGGGGTCTCGGGCGAGTTGAGGTACTTGGGTTCGCCGCCGTCGAGCACACGGCCGCCGAAGCCGATCACCTCGCCCTTGACCGATCGGATGGGGAACATCACGCGGTCGCGGAAACGGTCGTAGCGGCGCTGCTCGGCCTCGTTGCCGTCTTCGCCGCCCTGCACGATGACCAGGCCAGCATCCACCAGCAGCGGGTCGTCGTAGCGCGCGAACGCGCTGGCCAGGCTGCGCCAGCCTTCGGGCGCATAGCCCAGCCCGAAGGTCGCCGCCACCTCGCCCGTGAGGCCGCGGCCCTTGAGGTACTCAACCGCGCGCGGGGTCGCCCGGAGTTGCGCGCGGTAGTGCGTGGAGGCCTTCTCCAGCACCTCCGACAGCGTGGCGCGCTGGCTGCGCGCGGCTTCGGCGCGGGCGCGTTCGGCGGGGTCGCTGTCATCCTCGGGCACCGCCATGCCGGCCCGCTGCGCCAGTTCGCGCACGGCATCGGGGAAGGACATCGCGGTGTGCTCCATCAGGAAGCGCACCGCGTCGCCGTGCACGCCGCAGCCGAAGCAGTGGTAGGTCTGGCGCGTCGGACTGACGATGAAGCTGGGCGACTTCTCGCCGTGGAAGGGGCACAGGCCCTTCAGGTTGACACCGGCGCGCTTGAGTTCGACGTGGCGGCCGACGACCTCCGCGACATCGACGCGGGCGAGCAGTTCCTGTACAAATCCAGCCGGGATCACCCGGCCAGTCTAGCCTCGTGGCCCTTGTCACCCGGGCCGGCGGGGCCGAGGGTGAACATGCCCTTCCAGTCGCGCACCCAGGCCGCCACCTGCGCACTGGGCATCGGCGAGGCGATGCCGGTGCCCTGGCCGATCTCGCAGCCGAGTTCGAGCAGCATGCGCGCCTGCGCCGGCGACTCGACGCCTTCAGCCACGACCGTGCAGCCGAAGGTGCGCGCCAGCCCGATCACGCCCTCGACGATCGCCCGGTCCTGCGCATCGTCGAGCATGTGGTGAACAAAGCTGCGGTCGATCTTCAGCACCTCCACCGGCAGCCGCTTGAGGTAGGTGAGGGTGGAGTAGCCGGTGCCGAAGTCGTCCAGCGCGAAGCGTACCCCCAGCGCCCGGCAGCGCGCCATCAGCGCCGAGGTGGCGTCGATGTCGGCGTGCGCAGCGGTCTCGAGCATCTCGAGTTCGAGCCACGGCGCCAGCGGTTCGGCGTGCCGCGCCAGCAACTCTGACAGGCGCTGCGCGAAGTCACGTTCTTGCAGGTGGCGCGCCGAGACGTTGACGCTGACCGAGATGTCCAGCCCGCTGCGCCGCCATTGCTCGAGGTGTTCCAGCGCCTGACTGAAGACCCAGTCGCCGACCCGCGCCGACAAACCGGTGTTCTCGATCTGCGGCAGAAACTGCATGGGCGCGACCAACCCCTGTTCCGGGTGGTCCCAGCGCAGCAGCGCCTCGAGCCCGAGCACGCGGCCGCTCTTCATGTCCACCTTCGGCTGGTAGTACAGCAGCAGTTCTGCGCGGTCCAGGGCCTCCTGCACGCGGCCCAGCACCAGCGCGCGCTGTTCGCTCTGGCGCCTGTGCTCGGGGTCGAAGAACAGGTAGCCGTTGCGCCCGGCCTGCTTGGCGCCGTACATCGCGTGGTCGGCGTGGCGCAGCAGGGTGTCGGGGTCGCTGTGGTCGATCGGGTAGATGGTGGCGCCGACGCTCGCCGTGACATGCACCGGGTCCTGTTCGGCATCGACCACGTAAGGCTGCGAGACCACGCGCATCACACGCTCGACCGCCATGCGGGCTTCGTCCACCGTGCCAGCGCGAAGCAGCAGCACGAACTCGTCGCCGCCGAGCCGCGCGGCGGCGTCGGCCCACAACTCTCGACTGCGCAGTCCGCTGCGCAGGCGGCCTGCCAGTTCGGCCAGCCGGCGGTCGCCGGCAGCGTGGCCGAAGCGGTCGTTGACCGGCTTGAAGCGGTCGAGGTCGAGATAGCAGACGACGAGCAGGTAGCCGTCACGGTCGGCCGCGCGCATGCCGTCGACGAGCAGCTGCGACAGCCGCGACCGGTTCGGCAGCCGCGTCAGCTCGTCGAAGTGCGCCTGCCGCTCGAGTTGCTCGCGCTGCTGGCGCTGCTCGGTGATGTCCGAAATCACCAGCACGTGGTACCGCGGCATGAGGGCGGCGTCGTCGATGGTCGAGATCGTGACCTGCAAAGTGCAGGGCTCGCCGTTGTGCCGGCGTTCTTCGACCTCGCCGCGCCAGCGCC
>JBBQOR010000584.1:0-2271 GCA_038331055.1 Burkholderiales bacterium | reverse complement strand
AAGGGCGAGATGAACGCGGTCAGGACGATCAGCCCGGCGTCCACCATCAGCCGCGCCACCTCGGCCACGCGGCGGATGTTCTCCACCCGGTCGGCGTCGGTGAAGCCCAGATCGCGGTTCAGGCCGTGGCGCAGGTTGTCGCCGTCGAGCAGCGCGGTGGCGCGGCCCATCGCGTGCAGCTTCTTCTCGACCAGGTTGGCGATGCTGCTCTTGCCCGCGCCCGACAGGCCGGTGAACCACAGCACCGTGGGTTGCTGCCCCAGCAGCGCGGCGCGCGCCGCCTTGTCCACGTCCAGCGCCTGCGGCTGGATGTTGTGCGCGCGGCGCAGCGCGAAGTGCAGCATGCCGGCGCCGACGGTGTGGAAGCTGATGCGGTCGATGAGGATGAAGCCGCCGGTGTCGCGCTGCTCGCGGTAAGCGTCGAAGGGGATCGGCCGGTCGACCGTCAAGGTGGCCACGCCGATCTCGTTGAGTGTCAGCGTGCGCGCGGCCAGGTGCTCCAGCGTGTTCACGTCGAGCCGGTGCCTGAGCGCCATCACGCTGGCGTTGACGCTGCACGCGCCGATCTTCAGCAGGTAGCTGCGGCCCGGCAGCAGCGGCTCGTCGGCCATCCACACCAGCGTGCATTCGAACTGGTCGGCCACTTCGGCGGGCGCATCGGCGTGCACGATCAGGTCGCCGCGCGAGATGTCGATCTCGTCTTCCAGCGTCAGCGTCACCGACTGCCCGGCCACCGCAACGGACAGGTCGCCGTCGGCGCTGACCAGCCGCGCCACGGTGCTCTGGCGGCCCGAGGGCTGCACGCGGATGCGGTCGCCGGGGCGCAGGCGGCCGCTGGCGATCAGCCCGCAGTAGCCGCGGAACCCGGCGTTCGGCCGGTTCACCCATTGCACCGGCAGGCGCAGCGGGCCTTGCTGGGCGCGCGTCTCGTCGAATTCGCAGCGCTCGAGCTGCTGCATCAGCGTGGGGCCCTGGTACCAGGGCATGTGCGCGCCGCCGTGGCTGACCTGCTCGCCTTGCAGCGCGCTCATCGGAATGGCGGTCACGCTGCCCAGGCCGACGCGCGCGGCGAAGCTGCCGAACTGCTCGACGATGGCCTCGAAGACGCCTTGCGACCAGCCCACCAGGTCCATCTTGTTCACCGCCAGCACCACATGGCGCAGGCCCAGCAGGCCGACCAGGCAGGCATGGCGCCGGGTCTGCGTGAGCACGCCCTTGCGCGCGTCCACCAGCACGATGGCCAGGTCGGCCGTGCTCGCGCCGGTGACCATGTTGCGCGTGTACTGCTCGTGGCCGGGTGTATCGGCGACGATGTACTTGCGCCGCTCGGTGCTGAAGAAGCGGTAGGCGACGTCGATCGTGATGCCCTGTTCGCGCTCGGCGGCCAGGCCATCCACCAGCAGCGCGAGGTCGACCGCTTCGCCCTGCGTGCCCCACTTGCGCGAATCCGCGGCGGCGGCGGCCAGCTGGTCGTCGAAGAGCATCTTGCTGTCGTGCAGCAGGCGACCGATCAGCGTGCTCTTGCCGTCGTCCACGCTGCCGCAGGTGATGAAGCGCAGCAGGCTCTTGTGCTCGTGCGCGCGCAAGAAGGCCTGGATGTCGGTGGCGATGAGGTCGGACACATGGGCCATGGCGGTACCCCGGGGCTAGAAGTAGCCCTCTTGCTTCTTCTTCTCCATCGAGGCCGCCTGGTCGTGGTCGATCACGCGCCCCTGGCGCTCGCTGGTGCGCGTGAGCAGCATCTCCTGGATCACCTTGGGCAGGGTGTCGGCGTCAGACACCACCGCCCCCGACAGCGGGTAGCAGCCCAGCGTACGAAAGCGGATCTTGCGCATCTGCGGCAGCTCGCCGGGCGCCAGCTGCATGCGCGCGTCGTCGACCATGATCAGCATGCCGTCGCGCTCGACCACCGGGCGCTCGGCCGCCAGGTACAGCGGCACGATCTCGATCTCTTCCTTCCACAGGTACTGCCAGATGTCGAGCTCGGTCCAGTTGCTGATCGGGAACACGCGGATCGACTCGCCGGGCCGCTTGAGGCCGTTGTAAAGATGCCAGAGTTCCGGGCGCTGGTTCTTCGGGTCCCAGCGGTGCTGCGCGGTGCGAAAGGTGAAGATGCGTTCCTTGGCGCGGCTCTTCTCCTCGTCGCGCCGGCCACCGCCGAACGCGGCGTCGAAGCGGCCGGCATCCAGCGCCTGGCGCAGGCCCTGCGTGCGCCACAGGTCGGTGTGCACCTGCGAACCATGGTCGAAGGGGTTGATGCCGCGCGCCACG
>JBBQOR010000583.1:0-2293 GCA_038331055.1 Burkholderiales bacterium | reverse complement strand
AGACCTTCGTGCCGTGCCAAGAGCTGTTGCTGGAGCCGCAGCCCGAGAAGGGCCCGCCGGCCTGCGCGCTTTCGGCGGCCGTGACCCAGTCGCCGGGGTCGCTGGCGTTCGCGTCCCGCCCGCTGCCGTCGTTGGCGCGGTCGGTGTCGTTGACCATGTCGTAGCCCGGCCGCACCCGGCCGGCCAGGTCGGGGTGGTCGGCGAGAACGCCGGTGTCGAGTACCGCCACCACCACCGAGGGCACGGCGGTGACGCGGTCCCAGGCCGACTGCGCATTGACGGCCGAGCGGAACAGCGAGGTCGGCGGCCGCAGGTGCCACTGGCCGGCATCGGGCCCGCCGGTGCGCGCGGCCAGATTGACCGCCGGGCCGGCGGCATAGAACGGGTCGTTCGGCACGAGGAAAGCGCGGCGGCGCTGATCCGGCACGGCCCAGGCGACGTCCGGATGCAAGGCCAGCCGCGCCGCCAATGTGGCGCTGTCGATGCCCGTGGCCCGCACCACCTGCGAGCGGGCGTCGAGCATGCGCCCGGCCGACAGCGTGCGTCCGGCGCGCGTGGACAGCGCGCCGGCGCGCTGCTGCGCCACGCCGTCGGGCTCGGCGAAAGAGCGCAGAGGCATCGAGCGCACGATCTCCGCCGTCGGCTTGAAGGCGACGATGACACGGGCTTCGGTCTGGGCCGCCCCGGTCAGCGGGAACAGGGCGACAAAGGCGAACGTCGCGCCGAGGAGCCAGCGGCTCGCCAGCGAGGGGGTCATGCAGGGCATCCGGTCAGTTCAGGCTTCAGCGCCCGACCACGCGCGCCATCTCCAGCGTCTTGCAGGAGTAGCCCCATTCGTTGTCGTACCAGGCCACCACCTTCAGGAACGTGGGGTCGAGCATGATGCCGGCGTCGGCGTCGAATACGCTGGTGCAGCTCTCGCCGCGGAAATCTGTGGCCACCACCTTGTCTTCGGTGTAGCCGAGCACGCCCTTCATCGGGCCCTCGCTGGCGGCCTTCATCGCTGCGCACACCGCCTCGTAGGTGGTGGCGGTGTTGAGCTCGACGGTCAGGTCGACCACCGAGACGTCGCTGGTGGGCACGCGGAAGGCCATGCCGGTGAGCTTCTTGTTCAGCTCGGGGATCACGCGGCCGACCGCCTTCGCCGCGCCGGTTGAACTCGGGATGATGTTCTCCAGGATGCCGCGGCCGCCGCGCCAGTCCTTGTGGCTCGGGCCGTCCACCGTCCGTTGCGTGGCGGTGGCGGCGTGCACGGTGGTCATCAACCCGCGCTTGATGCCGAAACTGTCGTTGAGCACCTTGGCCACAGGCGCCAGGCAGTTGGTGGTGCAGCTGGCGTTGCTGATGATCGGCTCGCCGGCGTACAGGTGGTGGTTGACGCCGAAGACGAACATCGGCGTGTCGTCCTTGCTGGGTGCACTCTGCACCACCTTCTTCGCGCCGGCGTCCAGGTGCTTCTGGCAGGTGTCGAGCGTCAGGAAGAGGCCGGTGGACTCGATCACCACGTCCGCGCCCACCTCGCCCCAGGCCAGCGCCGCGGGGTCCTTCTGCGCGCTGAGCCGGATGCGCTTGCCATTCACGATCAGCGTCTGCCCGTCCACTGCGATGTCGCCCGCGAAGCGGCCGTGCACGCTGTCGTAACGCAGCATGTAGGCGAGGTAGTCGGGCTCGAGCAGGTCGTTGATGGCGACGATCTCGATGTCCGCAAAGTGCTTCGCGGCGGCGCGGAACACCATGCGCCCGATGCGGCCGAAGCCGTTGATGCCGACCTTGATGGTCATGGTTTCTCTCCTTGGGGTTGCAGCGGGAAGCCTTGCCGTGCGCCGCTCAGCGGCCGAGCACGGAACGCACGGTATCGGCCAGGTCCTTGGCCGTCAGGTGAAAGTGGGCGAATAGTTGCGGCCCGGGCGCGCTTTCGCCGTAGCGGTCGATGCCCAGCACCGCCGCACAGCCGTACTTCCACCAGCCGTCGGTGACACCGGCCTCGATGGCCACGCGGGGCAGCCCGGGCGGCAGCACGCCGGCCTTGTAGGCCACGCTCTGGCGGTCGAACACGTTCGTGCTGGGCACGCTGACCACGCGCACCGCGATGCCCTCGGCCGCCAGCGCGGCCTGCGCGTGCAGCGCCAGATGCACCTCGCTGCCGGTCGCGATCAGCACCGCCTGCGCCTTCTTCTTCAGACCCACCTCGGACGGCTCGGCCAGCACATAGCCGCCGCGCGCGATCTCGTCCAGCCCCGCCTTGGGCAGATACGGCAGGTTCTGCCGCGACAGCAGCAGCGCGCTGGGCCGA
>JBBQOR010000582.1:0-2295 GCA_038331055.1 Burkholderiales bacterium | reverse complement strand
GCTGACGCGCCGATCGACATCAGCTCCGACCTCTACCGCAACCTGCTGCAGTCGCTGCAGCGCTATGGCGATCCGTCGTTGCCGCTGCGGCTGGCAGTGCGCGAATTGCTGACGTTGACGCTGAGCGCGCAGGTCGGCCTGCGCGCTGGTTACGCGTGGGAATTCGTCGAGCCGGTGTTGCGCGCGGCGCTGCTGGACGCGTTCGGCTTCGAGCGGCGCGCGCTGGCGCAGGACTTCTACCTGAGCGAGATCGTCGCCTGCATGCAGGCGGTGGCGGGCGTCGCCTGGGTCGACGTGGACGCATTCGGCAGCCTCGACCAGGCGACCGTGCTGGCCGGTTTCGGAGTTGACGAGAGCAATGGCAAGGGACAGGGCGACGGCGTTTTGCTGATGTCGGCTCAGACCACGATATCGCCTACATCCGCCATTCCGGCGCGGGTGCAGGTGCTGCCCGCACGCTATGACAAGCAGGGCAACCTGCGCCCCGCGCAGCTCGCCTATCTGCTGCCGAATGTTCCCGACACGCTGCTGTTGCAGGAGGCCACCCCATGAGCGCGCAAGCTGGAGGACCGCGCGCCATCGGCGCGCATGCGGACCGCCTGTACGACCTGCTGCCGGTGATCTACCGCATGCGCGACGCGGAGCAGGGCTATCCGCTGCGTGACCTGCTGCGCGTATTGGCGCGCCAGGCCAACGTGCTGGAGCAGGACATCGCGCGGCTGTACGACAACTGGTTCATCGAGACCTGCGATGACTGGGTGGTGCCGTACATCGGTGACCTGCTCGGCTACACCTTGCTGCCCGAGGCGGCCACGCTGGATGCGGGCACGGATTGCCGGCGCGGGCTCGGTCACGCGCTGGCGCCGCGCGCCGATGTCGCCAACACGATCGACGCGCGCCGGCGCAAGGGCACCCTGTCCCTGCTCGAGGACCTGTCGCGCGACGCTGCCGACTGGCCAGCGCGCGCGGTGGAGTGCTCCCGCCTGCTGGGCTGGATGCAGCATCTGGATCACCCGCATCCACGCCGCGGCGGCACCGCCGACCTGCGCGATCCGGGCCGGTTGCAACGACTCGTCTGGGCCGATGGCGCATTCGACCCGTTCGCGCACAGCGTCGACCTGCGCCGGCTCGGCGGCCAGCGCCGGCGTGGTCGCTGCAACATCCCCGCCGTGGGGGTGTTCGCGTTTCGCCTGCGCAGTTATCCGGTGACCACCACGCCCGCGTATTGCGTGGAAGAATCCGGTCCGCAGTGCTACAGCTTCAGCATCCTTGGCAACGACACGCCGCTGTATCAGTTGCCGGTGGAAGAATCGGAGCCCACGCATATCGCCGGCGAGAGCAACTTGCCGGTGCCGCTGCGGCGCTATCGGTTTGCCGAACGTGGTGCGCAGGCCGACTACGCCAGCGTGTCCGCCGCGCTGTACGGGGCGGGCCGCAGCGTGCTTGTCCATGCGCCGGACTGGCCAGTCAAGGGCCAGGGTCTGCCGCTGCCGCGCGAAGCGCTGATCCCGGCCGACCTGTCCGACTGGGGCTACGACGTACCGCGCGGGCGGGTGGCCATCGATCCCGAACTGGGGCGACTGATCTTCCCTTCCAACCAGCGGCCGAAGCGCGGCGTGTGGGTGTCGTATCAGTATGGTTTCGCCGCCAATCTCGGCGGTGGCGAGTACGCGCGGGTCACGCCCGAGCTGGAGAACGCCACCCGCTTTACCGTACATGCGGTACTGCCCGGCAGTGACCCGGCGCCGGTATGGCCGGCCGGCCACTTCGGCAATATCGCCGACGCGCTCGCCGCGTGGGCGCAGGCCAGGGCCGCCGCGTCGTCGCCGTTGCGCGCACTGATCATCGAGTTGGCCGAGAGCGGCGTGTACGAGGGCAGCCTCGACCTGCAGCTCGACGTCGGCGAGGCGATCCAGTTGCGTGCCGCCGAACGCACGCGGCCGGTGCTGCGCCTGCTCGACGTGCGTGCCAGCCAGCCCGACGCGCTGACGATCGCCGGGCAGGCCGGCAGTCGGGTGCTGCTCGATGGCCTGCTGATCGTCGGGCGCGGCATCGAGGTGCAGGGGCCGAACGACGATGGTGAGGGCACGGCACCGGGCCCCGACCTGTGCGAGTTGCTGATCCGTCACTGCACCCTGGTGCCTGGCTGGGCACTGCAGTGCGACTGCGATCCGAAGCGCCCGGGCGAAGCGAGTGTGACCCTCGACGGCACGCGCGCGGCCCTGCGCATCGAGCACAGCATCGTCGGCGCGATCTCGGTGATCAGCCCGCTGCGCCGCGGCGAGCCACCCACAT
>JBBQOR010000581.1:0-2296 GCA_038331055.1 Burkholderiales bacterium | reverse complement strand
ATGCCCTTGATAGCAGGCACCCTCGGCGTCGAGAGATTGCCCGCCGCCATCACGCAGTAGCGGGCGCGAATCTCCTCGCCGGTATCGGTCTTCACCAGCCATTCGTTGGCCGCGGACTCGAACACCGCCGACTTGATTCGTGTGTTGACCTGCACGTCGCGGCGCAGGTCGAAGCGGTCGGCGACGTGGTTGATGTATTTCAGGATCTCCGGCTGGGTGCCGTAGCGTTCCGGCCACTTCCACTCCTGCTGCAGCTCGTCGGAGAAGGAGTAGGAGTATTCCAGGCTCTCGACGTCGCAACGCGCGCCGGGATAGCGGTTCCAGAACCAGGTACCGCCGACGCCCGAGCCTGCCTCGTAAGCGCGGACCTTGAGGCCCAGGCCGCGCAGGCGGTGGATGGCGTAGAGGCCGGCCAGACCGGCGCCGACGATCACGACGTCGAGCTGGCGGGCAACGGAATGCGAAGCATCGGGCATGGCGAATCCTGTATGATTTTGCTGTGCGAGCGGTCTTTCACCGCAACTGAAAGCAAAACTCTCTCGCACAAGGCGATTTGGCAAGGGTGGGACGCTTCGGCGTGCGTGGTCAGAAGATTGTTTCATCTTTATGATTATCTCCTTGGATCAAACGGTTTCCCCTCCCGCCCTCGGCGCGGCGCAAAGTCAGACCGGCTGGGCACATGGCCATCGCCGCCGATTCTTCCTGCGGCCGCGGTTTGTCGCCATCGCTGCGGTGCTGCTGCTCGCCGTCGCCTATGGCGCCTACGAAACCTATCTGCGCTTCACCCACATCTACGAATATGACGCCCGCGCCACGGCCGACATCGTGACGATCTCCAGCCGCGCCGAAGGCTGGCTGGTGGAGATGCCGGCGCTCGAGGGCACGCGGGTCGAAGCCGGCCAGGTCGTGGCCCGGATCGACGATCGCATCGCCAAGCTCAAGATCGATGGCTTCAAGGCGCAGATCGAGGGTGTCCGGTCCGAGCGGGCGAGGCTGAAAGCCGAGCGCACCTTCAGCCGCGAGCAGGTCGACGCGTCCATGAAGACGCAGGCGTCCGGCGTCACGGTGCGCGAGAAGGCACGGCAGGCGCTCAAGGCCGATCTCGATTTCGCCAAGCTCGAGCTCGACCGCACCAAGACGCTGTTCGCCACCCGCGTGGTGAACGAACGCCAGCTCCAGACCGCGCAAGCCGCGGTTACGAAGCTCGAGATCCAGCTCCTACAGATGGTGGCCGAGCACGAGCAGGCCGAAGGCAGCCTCGACGAAGCGCGCGCAGGCCAGGAGCGGCTGCATGTGATCGACGCCCAGATCGAGGCGTTGACCCATCAGGTCGCCAACCTTGCCGCGCAGATGCACCAGCAGCAGGTTGACGTCGAGGACCGCACGATCAAGAGTCCGGTGCCGGCCGTGATCGACCGCACCTTCATGCTACCCGGCGAATATGTGGCGGCGGGCCAGCGCATCCTGATGCTGCACAACCCGAACGAAGTCTGGGTCGAGGCGAACATCAAGGAAACCCAGGTCGGCCAGCTCAAGCTCGGCCAGCCGGTGAACGTAACGGTCGATGCCTATCCCGGCGTGAAGTTCACGGGCAAGGTGGCGCGCATCGGCAATGCCACGACGGCGCGCTTCGCGCTGCTGCCCACGCCCAATCCTTCCGGCAACTTCACCAAGATCACCCAGCGGGTGGCGGTGAAGATCAACATCGTGGATCCGCCCCGGCCGCTCAAGCCGGGCATGATGGTCGAAGTCGAAATTGACGTACGATAGCGCCCAGGCGCTGAGCGACCGATACGGCCCGTCCTATCGATGGCTGGTGACCATCACCGGCATGGTCGGTGTCGTCTCCATGGTGCTGGCGATGACGACGGTCAACGTCGCGGTGCCCGACGTCATGGGCGCCTTCGGCATCGGCCAGGACAAGGCGCAGTGGATGTCGTCGGCCTACATGGCGACGATGACCGCTGGCATGCTGCTCAATGCCTGGATCACCGGTGTGCTGGGCGAGCGCCGTACCTTCGTCGGCGCGCTGTTTTTCTTTTCGATCGGTGCGCTGCTCGGCGGCTCGGCGGCGACCGAGGACGCGTTGATCTTCTCGCGCGTGCTGCAGGGCTTGGGGGCAGGGCTCGTGCAGCCTATGGCGATGGTCGTGATGTTCCAGGTCTTCCCGCCGGACCAGCGGGGGACGGCCATGGGTCTCTTCGGAATTGGCGTGGTGCTGGCGCCGGCGCTCGGCCCTTGGGTCGGCGGCGTCCTGATGGACAGCTTCGACTGGCGGTTCCTGTTCTACCTCGGC
>JBBQOR010000580.1:0-2303 GCA_038331055.1 Burkholderiales bacterium | reverse complement strand
CCTCCGGCCCGCTGTCGTTCATGGATATCTACGACAAGATGTGCTTCACCGTGTCCTCCGCCGGTGGCCGTCGCGGCGCGCAGATGGGCACGTTCGACATCAGTCACCCGGACGCCAAGGAGTTCATTCGCGCCAAGCGCGAAGATGGGCGGCTGCGCCAGTTCAACCTCAGCCTGCTGATCACCGACGGCTTCATGGACGCGGTCGAGCACGACCAGGACTGGCCGCTGGTGTTCCCGGTGCACGTCAAGGAACAGCACGAGATCGACCTCGACGATCCGACCAAGGTGATCTGGCGTGAGTGGCCCACGCATGAAAACTACGTCGATCGCGAAGATGGCCTGGTCGCCTGCAAGATCTACAGCAGCATCCGCGCGCGGCACCTGTGGGACATGATCATGGTGTCCACTTACGACTATGCCGAGCCGGGTTTCATCCTGATCGACAAGGTCAACGAGATGAACAACAACTGGTGGTGCGAGCACATCCGCGCCACCAACCCCTGCGTCACCGCCGACACCTGGGTGCAGACCGCCGAAGGTCCGCGCCAGGTCAGCGACCTGCTCGGTCACGGCTTCCTGGCCCGCGTCGACGGCAAGGATCACGCCAGCGGCGCCGAAGGTTTCTTCCGCACCGCCACCAAGCCGGTGCTGGCCTTGCAGACCGAGGAAGGTCACCGCCTGCGGCTCACCGAAGACCACCGCGTGCGCCGCGTCTCGCGGCTGACCCGCTGGAGCGTGGATACTGAATGGTGCGCCGCTGGCGCGCTGCAGCCGGGCGACCGCGTGTTGCTCAACGACCATCGCGACAACGCGCAGTGGCCGGGCGCGCTGACCAGCGAGCAGGGTTATCTGCTCGGCATGCTGGTCGGCGACGGCACCCTGAAGAACGAAACCGCCGTGCTCTCGGTATGGCCGCAGGCCGCCGTCGTCAATGGTTCGGCCGATGGCGTCGCCACCGCGTTGATGAACGAAACCCTGCGTTGCGCCGAGACACTGCCGCATCGCGTCGACTTCGCCGGCTGGTCCGAAGTGGCCGGCCGCGGCGAGTTCCGTCTGAAGTCCGCCGCCTTGCGTGATCTGGCCTTCGAACTGGGCATAAGCGCCGGCGACAAGGCCATCACGCCCGCACTGGAGCAGGCATCGAGCGAGGCGTATCGCGGGTTTCTGCGCGGCTTCTTCGACGCCGACGGTTCGGTGCAGGGCAGTCAGGCCAAGGGTGTTTCCGTGCGCCTGGCGCAATCGGATCTGCCGCGGCTGGAAGCGGTGCAGCGCATGCTGCTGCGCCTGGGCATGCCCTCGCGCATCTACCGCGATCGCCGCGTCGCTGGCGAAAGCCAGTTGCCGGATGGTCACGGCGGCATCCGCGCCTACGCCACCCAGGCCCAGCACGAGCTGGTCATCGCCGGTGAGTCACTGGCCCGCTTTGCCGAGCTGATCGGCTTCGCCGACAGCGACAAGGCTGCCCGCCTCAAGTCCGCCCTGGCCGGCTACAAGCGCACGCTCAACCGCGCGCGCTTCGTCGCCACCGTGGCGTCGTTGCAGGCCGATGGCATCGAGGACGTCTACGACGTGCAGGTGCCCGGTATCAACACCTTCGACGGCAATGGCCTGCACGCACACAACTGTGGCGAGCAGCCGCTGCCGCCATACGGCTCGTGCCTGCTTGGCTCGGTCAACCTCACCACCTTCGTGCGCGACCCGTTCGGCCCCAAGGCCCGCTTCGACTGGGACGAGTACCGCGAGGTGGTCAAGGTGTTCACCCGCATGCTCGACAACGTGGTCGAGATCAACGGCCTGCCGCTGGAGCAGCAGCGCAACGAGATCGTCGGCAAGCGCCGGCACGGCATGGGCTTTCTCGGCCTGGGCTCCACCGTCACCATGCTCAAGCATCGTTACGGCGGCGCCGAGGCGGTCGCGTTCACCGAAGAGGTCTCGCGCGAAATGGCGGTGGCTGGCTGGGAAGTGGCGCTGGAGCTCGCCAAAGAGAAGGGCGCCGCGCCGGTGCTGCGGCGCGACTACACCGTCACCGGCGACATGCTGCGCAAGCGCCCGGAAATGGTCAGCGATGGCTACCAGGTCGGCGACAGCATCCCCGGCCGCGTGCTACACGCCAAATACAGCCGCTACATGCAGCGCATCGCCAGCGTGGCCCCGAACCTGGTCGCCGAGCTGGCCGAAACCGGCGCACGCTTCACCCACCACAGCTCGATTGCGCCCACCGGCACGATCAGCCTGAGCCTGGCCAACAACGCCAGCAACGGCATCGAGCCCAGCTTTGCGCACAGCTACTCGCGCAACGTG
>JBBQOR010000579.1:0-2305 GCA_038331055.1 Burkholderiales bacterium | reverse complement strand
GTCGCAATGAACCTGATCAGCCCGACCGAGCGCGGTCTGAGTCCGCTGGTCGGCTTCGGACTGCTGATGGCGGCCTGGATCACCTGCACCACCGCATTGACGCTGTACTCGCGGGTGCAGGGCTGGCCGCTGTCGCAGTGGATGCCGAGGCTGCGTCAGCAGACCAGCAGCTGGTACGGCATGCTGCTGGCTCACTTCGGCATGGCGGTGCTGATCGTCGGCGTGACGCTGGTGCGCGGTTACGAAAGCGAGGTCGCCGTTCGCATGGCGGTGGGTGACGTCGCCCAGTCCGGCGGCTACACCTTCAAGCTCGAGCGGCTGAGTCCGATCGACGGGCCGAACTACACGGCGATGCGCGCCGACTTCGTCGTCACCAAGGGCGAGCGGCTCATCGAGACGCTGCACCCGGAGAAGCGCGTCTACACCGTCAGCCGCATGCCGATGACCGAAGTCTCGATCGACCGCGGCGTCACGCGCGACATCTACGTCGCGCTAGGCGAACCGCTGGACGGCGGCGCCGCCTGGGCGGTGCGGCTGTATTACAAGCCCTTCGTCAACTGGATCTGGGCCGGCTGCGTGCTGATGGCACTGGGCGGCTTTCTGGCGGTGGCCGACCGGCGCTACCGGGTGCGCCGCACCGAGTCGGCGGCGCTGCCCGGCGGGCTGCCCGCGGCGGCCAACCCGGGAGCATGAAGCGCTACCTGATTCCGCTGGCCCTGTTCCTGGTGCTGGCCGGCTTCCTGGCCGTCGGGCTGCAGCGCGATCCGCGGCTGGTGCCCTCGCCGCTGATCGGCAAGCCCGTACCGGTGTTCAGCGCGCCGCGACTGGACCAGCCACAGACGGTGGTCACGCCGGCCGAGCTGCGCGGGCAGGTCTGGGTGCTCAACGTCTGGGCTTCCTGGTGTGTACCCTGCCGCATCGAACATCCGCTGTGGGTGGACTTCGCGAAGACGCAGAAAGTGGCACTGGTGGGCCTGAACTACAAGGACAAACGCGATGACGCGCTGGCCTGGCTGCAGCGCTACGGTGATCCGTATCGGCTTTCGCTGGCCGACAACGGTGGGCAGATCGGCATCGACTGGGGCGTCTACGGCGTGCCCGAGACCTTCATCGTCGACCGCGACGGCGTCATCCGCCACAAGCACATCGGCCCGGTGACGCCCGAGGCGATGCGCGACGACATCCTTCCCATGCTGCGCAAACTGGGGGCCTGAGACATGGGTTCGTTGCGCTCCCTGGCTGCCGGCCTGGCGGCCGTGCTGTTGTCGACGCTGCTGGTTCTGCCTACGCTGGCGCTGGCGCAGACCGCGCTGCCGTTGGCCGAAGACCCGGTGCTCGAAGAGCGCGTCAAGCGCATCTCCAACGATCTGCGCTGCCTGGTCTGCCAGAACGAGACCATCGCCGTATCCAGCGCCGACCTGGCGGTTGATCTGCGCCGGCAGGTGCGCGAACAACTGCGCGCCGGCCGTAGCGACGACGAGATCCGTGCCTACATGGTGGCGCGTTACGGCGAGTTCGTGCTCTACCGGCCGCCCTTCAAACCGACCACGGTCCTGCTGTGGCTAGGACCCTTCGCGCTGCTGCTCGGCGGTGGCGCGCTGCTGTACTACCTGCTGCGCCAGCGCGCGGCGGCACGCCCGCCGCTGCCCGAGGCCGAACGTGACCGTGCCCGCGCACTGTTGAAGGATGGGTCGCCTTGACGCTTTTTGCCATTGCATGCGCGCTGCTGTTGGCCATCACCCTGCTGGCGCTGCTTCGTCCTCTGCTGCGCCGCGCAGCGCCCCCCGCGAGTGCCGCCGACGAGAGTCGCTCTGCGCTGGCGCTGCTGCGTGAACAGCTGGCCGAACTCGACGCCGAACGTGCCGCAGGCACGCTGTCGGACGAACAGCACGCGTTGGCGCGCTCCGATCTGGAGCGCCGCGTGCTCGAAGAAGCCGGCGGCCCGCGCGCCCTGCCGCAGCCGCCGCACCGCACGGTCGCGGCGGCGCTGGTCATCGCGCTGGCGCTGCCGGTGCTGGCGGTGGGGCTGTATGCGCGTCTGGGCAACCCGGCCGCGCTCGACCCGCAGGCCAGAGCCGCCCCGGACATCGGCGGCGTCACCGTGGCCGACGTCGGGGCGATGGTCGACAAGCTGGCCCAGCGCATGGAAGCCCAGCCCGACGACCCCGATGGTTGGGCCATCCTGGCGCGCTCGTACGTGGCGCTGCAGCGGCTGCCTGACGCGCTGCGCGCCTTTGCCCGCGCCGTCGCGCTGCGCCCGGACGATGCGCAACTGCTGGCCGACTACGCCGATGTGCTGGGCGCG
>JBBQOR010000578.1:0-2313 GCA_038331055.1 Burkholderiales bacterium | reverse complement strand
TCGCTGGCAAGTCTCCGCCACCACGCCGAGATCATGGGTGATCAGCAGGATAGCCGCGCCGATGCGGCCCTTCAGTTCCAGCATCAGCTTCAGGATCTGCGCCTGGATCGTCACGTCCAGCGCCGTGGTCGGCTCGTCGGCCACCAGCAGATCAGGCCCGCAGGCCAGCGCGATGGCGATCACCACCCGCTGGCGCTGGCCACCCGAGAGCTGGTGCGGATAGGCCTGCAGCCGCTGCGCCGCCTGCGGCAGCTGCACGCGCTCGAGCAGCCGCAGCGCCTGGGCGCGCGCCGCCGCGCCCGACAGGCCCTTGTGCAGGCGCAGCGATTCGGCGATCTGCCGACCCACCGTGTGCAGCGGGTTGAGCGCGGTCATCGGCTCCTGGAAGACCATGCCGATGCGCGCGCCGCGCACCCGGCACAGCGCGGCTTCGTCGAGCGTGCTGAGCTCGATGCCGTCAAAGCAGATCGACCCGCTGACGCGGGCGCCCTCGGGCAGCAGGCCCATCAAGGCCAGCGCGGTGATCGACTTGCCGCAGCCCGACTCGCCGATCAGGCCGACCGTGTCGCCGCGCTGCAGCGAGAACGACACCCCGCGCAAGGCGTCCGCCGGGCCACGCGGGGTGCGCAGCGTGACTCGCAGATCGCGGACATCGAGCAGGTTTGCCAATGAAAAAGCGCCAGGGGTTGCCCTGGCGCGACGATAGCGGAAGCGAGGCTCGGCGAGAGTCAGCGCGGCTTGCGCAGGCACCACACGCCGGCGGCCAGCATCCATACCGATACCAGGCTGACGGCGGCCGCAATCGGCACCTCCAGCGCGACGCCCAGGGCCGGCAGCGACAGCGCGGCAAGCAACGCCGCAGAGACCACGCCCAGACCCGCCAGCGCGATCGGCATGCCGCCGCGCAGCAGCGCGCCCACACACAGCGTGCCCAGCGACAGTGCCATGAACAGGCTGACCCCGAGCACCTCACCGATGCCGCCGCCGTAGGTGGTCAGCGCATCGAAGACCAGCTCGATCTGCGCGCGCGCTGCCGGGTCGGCGCCGGCATGCGTGGCCGCCAGCACCGGCATCACCGTGAGCCAGCGCAGGATGCCGATCGAGCGCGCCAGCGCAGACAGCGCACCGAAGGCCGCCACTGTCGCGGCCAGCGGCGAGTTCAGCCCGCCGAAGGTGCGTGACGCCAGGCCGATCATCACCGGCGCAACGAGGATCGAGTACAGCAGGTAGACCGCATAACCGAAGCCCACCCCCGCCGCATTGGCGTGGATGGCGGCCAGCTGCTCGGCGGCCGGCTTGTCCAGCGAGGCCGGCCAACCGATCGCCGCACCGAGGATGACGACCGGCGCGAAGGACAGCAGTGCGTCGGCGATCAGCAGCAGGCCGAGGCCGGTGGCGCGACCACGATGGATGGGCGCGCGGGCTGCGGTGGATGAAGTGGGCAGGGTCATCGTGTTCATGGTGGTTCTCCTCGAGGGTGTGGTGGTCAAAGGCGGTGAAGGCGGTTGCGAATTCAGGTTCAGGCCGCGGCGGACTGCGGCCGCATGTCGGCGCCGGCCAGGCCCAGCTGCTGCAGCGACTGGCGCAGCGCGCTGTCGATGTCGGTGGTGGCCTGCGGGCCCAGCGTGCGGGCGAGCCGTCGGCCATCCAGGGCATGCGGCACGTCCCAGAGGTAGGCCATGCGCGCCAGTTCGCGCCACATCGGCACGAACAGCCCGCCTGCGCGGATCAGCCCCCACGGCATGCCGGCGCGGCGAAACCCACCGGCAGGCGCGATGCCCAGGGAACGCGCCGCGCGCTCGACAGCGGCCAGCATCTCGGCCCCGGTAAGCGTGTGGCCTGCGAAGTGCAGCGTGGTGGCTGCCGGCAGATCGTCGCGCGCGGCCGCAGCCACGAAGGCGCGCGCCAGGTCCGGCAGATAGGCCCAGGCGTGCGGCACCTCGAGCGGGCCGGGGTAGACCAGCTTGCCCTGCGCCAGCGACTTGGCGAGCACCAGATCGAGCCAGCTGCCGCTGCCGGCGCCGAAGAAGTCACCGGCGCGGATCACGATGCTCCTCAACGGCGCGGCGCGGTTATCAGCGCGGTTTTCAGCGCGTTCCCCGGCACGTGCGGCCAACTCGGCTTCGAGGTCGCAGCGGAGGCGGCCCTTGTCGGTGCTGGGCCGCTGCGGTGTGTCTTCATCCAGCAGCGCCGGCATCGAGTCGCCGAAGTTGTAGACGTTGCCCGGCAGCATGAAGCGTGCACCCCGCACGGCGGCGCAGTCCATGCCCAGGCGCGCCAGCGGCAGCGCCTGCGTGTGCCACTGGGTGTAGG
>JBBQOR010000577.1:0-2314 GCA_038331055.1 Burkholderiales bacterium | reverse complement strand
TGGCGGTATGTGAGCGGCGCCTGGAACCGCCTGCGTGATCAAGGCGGCGAGTCTGCGCCCCCGGTGCCCCGGCCGGCCGCGGCTGCGCCATCCGCCACGGACGACGAAAGCGCCCCCGAGGACCCGGTCTGGGCCACGTGGCTGGGCTCCTGCCTGGCACTCAACGGACTGCTGCACGGCTGCGTCTTCAGCCGACAACCGCTGCGGCTGCTGGCGGTACACGGATCGCCGCAGGCCGGCGAGCGGCTGGGGCGCCAGGGCGCGGCGCTGGCCGATGCCGTAGGCACGGCCGGCTCGCAGCTGGGGCTGGATCCGGCCGCGCCGGATATGGCGATCACGCTCGGCGGCCATCACCTGCTGCTGGCTGCGCTGCCGGGGCGCAAGGGCCATTTCGTGCACCTGATGCTTGACGCGCGGCAGGCCAACCTGCCGCTGGCGCGCCTGCAACTCGGGCGGCTCGTGGCCGCCGCGCCGCAGCGCTGACGGAGCCCGGCGGGACGTTGCCGACGCCTCATCCGCGCTTGGCCACCAGCGTCAGGATGTCGTAGCTGGCCACCACGGCGCCGTCCTGATTGCTCACCTCCACATCCCACGCCACCACGCCCTGCCCCACGCCATCGGCGCCCTTCTTCTGCCGGTCGGTCTTTCGCTTGCAGGTCAGACGCGCGCGGATGGTGTCGCCGATGGCCACCGGCTTGACGAAGCGCAGCGTGTCGAGGCCGTAGTTGGCCAGCACCGGCCCCGGCGCCGGGCTGACGAACAGGCCCGCCGCCGCCGAGAGCACGAAGTAGCCATGTGCGATGCGCTGGCCGAACGCGCTCTCGCCCGCCGCGATGGCGTCGAAGTGCATGTAGAAGTAGTCGCCCGAGATGCCACCGAAGGCCACGATGTCGGCCTCGCTGACGGTGCGCCGGTGCGTCAGCAGCGAGTCGCCCACCTGCAGGTCTTCGAAGTGCTTGCGGAAAGGATGCAGCTCGGATTCGCGCACGCGCGCGCCGCGCACAAACTCGCCCGTGATGGCCGCCAGCATCGTGGGCGACCCCTGCACGGCGGCGCGCTGCAGGTAATGCGCGACGGCGCACAGGCCGCCCAGTTCCTCGCCGCCACCAGCGCGGCCGGGGCCGCCGTGCTTGAGCTGCGGCAGCGGCGAGCCGTGCCCGGTGGACTCGACCGCCGCCTCGCGCTCGAGCACCAGCAGACGGCCGTGGTGCGCCGCCGCCAGGGGCACGGCGTAGGCGGCGATGGCCGCATCCCGCGTCACCAGCGTGCCGACCAGGCTGCCGCGGCCGCGCGCGGCCAGCGCCAGCGCTTCGTCCAGATCGTCATAAGGCATCAGCGTGCTGACGGGTCCGAAGGCTTCGATGTCGTGCACCTGTTCGTTGTGCAGCGGGGCGTCGCACAGCAGCAGCGTGGGCGCGAAGAAGGCGCCCTCGGCCGTGCCCTCGCCCAGCGGCGCGAAGCCGTCGTCGGCGCCGATCACCTGTTCGGCACTGCGGCGCAACATCGCCACCCGCTCGGCCACGTCGGCCTGCTGCGCGCGCGAGGCCAGTGCGCCCATGCGCACGCCCTCCAGCGCAGGGTCGCCGACGACCACTTTGGCCAGGCGCGCACGCAGCCGCTGAACCACTGCCCCCAGGTGCAGGCGCGGCACGATGGCGCGGCGGATGGCGGTGCACTTCTGCCCCGCCTTGACGGTCATCTCGCGCGCAACCTCCTTCACGAAGAGCTCGAACTCCTCGTCGTCGGGGCCGATGTCGGGCGCCAGGATGGCGCAGTTCAGGCTGTCGGCCTCGGCGTTGAAAGGCACCGACTGGCGTACCAGGTTCGGATGCACGCGCAGCCTGGCAGCCGTGTCGGCGCTGCCGGTGAAGGTGACGACGTCCTGCCCATCCAGCCGCTCGAGCAGGTCGCCGGTGCCGCCGATCACCAGTTGCAAGGCGCCCTCGGGCAGCACGCCGGACTGCAGCATCAGCCGCACGCAGACCTCGGTCAGGTAGCTGGTGGCGCTGGCGGGCTTGACGATGCACGGCATGCCGGCCAGGAAGCTGGGCGCGAACTTCTCCAGCATCCCCCAGACGGGGAAGTTGAAGGCGTTGATGTGCACCGCCAGCCCACGCCGCGGCACCAGGATGTGCGTGCCGGCGAAGCCACCCTGCTTGGACAGAGAGAAGGCCGGGCCCTCGTGCACCACGTTGCCCGACGGCAACTCGTTGCTGCCGATGCCGGCATAGGCCGACAGCGTGGCGCTGCCGCCTTCGATGTCGATCCAGCCGTCGGCGCGGGTGGCGCCGGTGTGGGCGGATACCGCGTACAG
>JBBQOR010000576.1:0-2323 GCA_038331055.1 Burkholderiales bacterium | reverse complement strand
CGCCCAGGTCCATCAAGCCCTGCGTATAGGCCTCGATGCCGCGCCGCGGCAGCAGCGTCTGCGCCTGGGCGAGCAAGGCGCGCTCGTGCGCCGCCACGGCCAGGTCTTCGCCGAAGCCCAGCGCACGCGCCAGCACCCGCTTGACGTTGCCGTCCAGGATGGCGGCGCGCTCGCCGAAACAGAACGCGGCTATCGCCGCAGCAGTCGAGCGGCCGATACCGGGCAGCGCCGCCAGTTCTTCGCTGCTGTCGGGGAAAGCCCCGCCGTGCTGCGTCACCACCACCTGGGCGCAGCGGTGCAGGTTGCGCGCGCGGCTGTAGTAGCCCATGCCGCTCCACAACGCCAGCACATCGTCCAGCGGCGCCACCGCCAATGCGTGCAGGTCAGGGAATCGCTTCAGAAAGCGCGGGTAGTACGCCAGCACCGTGCGCACCTGCGTCTGCTGCAGCATCACTTCGGACAGCCAGACGCGGTAAGGCTCGCGTGTGCCCTGCCACGGCAAGTCGTGGCGGCCGTGTTCACGCTGCCAGTCGATCACCCGTCGGGCGAACCCGGGGTCGGCTGCGCTCAAGCCGCGTCGCGCTGTGCGCCCGGGGCCACTACTGCACCACTACTGCACCACGGGCCACGGCCAATGACTCGTCGGCCAGCGTGGCGAGCCGTACCGCCAGCGCGTGCAGATGTTCGTCTTGCGCCTGCACCTCGGCCAGGCTGCAGTCCAACCCGCCGGCTGCAGAACCGATGCGCTCCATCGACTCGCGCCGGCGCACGAAGCTGCGACGGCGCTCGCCCAGTTGCAGATCGACCTGCGCGATGGCGCCGCGGCTCCACAGCTCGATGTCGCCGGCCGCGCTTTCGAACACCACCCGCAGTTTGGCCAGCAGCGCGCGTCTGAATTGCTCTGCGAAGCCCGGCGCGGAAAGCCGCCAGGACTGCGTCCAGGCCAGGTGGCGGGCGCTGTTGCGCTCGATCATCGCCAGCTGGTCCAGATAGACCTCCAGCGGCGGCGTCGGAGCGAGGGCGAAAGCGAAGCCGAACTCGGCATTCAGCTGGGCGAAGCTGGCCTCGAGCATCTGCCGCAGCTCGTCGGCACGGGCCTGCGCAAGGATGAGCGCAGCGCGCAGCCGCATGCACAGGGTCTCGAAAGTCCCGCGCGCCGCCAGCGCCAGCGTCAGCGTCAGGGATAGCTTTGGCGCACCCAGCGCAGAGTGCATCGCAGCCACTTCCAGCCGAATCGCATCGCTGGACAGCGGGGCCAGCAGTTCGCGCAGCTGCCGCGCCTGCACCGCGCGCAGCGCGGTCAGCCGCGCGGTGCAGCGCTCGAAGTCGGTGGCCTCGGCCTCCACGCGCTGCGTCAGCAGCCGCAGCTTGGCGCCGCTCTTGCCGCGCAGCCCGCGCAGTTCCATCAGCTGCTCGGCGCTCTGTCGGCGGCGGTCGGCGAGCCGCCGGGCGGCAACGGTGCGCAGCGCCAGCACTGTTTGCACCGCCGCCGCCGCCAGCAGTTCGGCCCGCCGCGGCAGCAGCGCGGCGGCCAGCGCGTCCTCGAGCTCGGGCAGCCGGCTCTTGTGCAGCGCGACCTCGTCGCCCGCAATGCGTGCCGCCAGCGCGTCGCGCGCCGAGAGCGCGAAGACCCGCTCCGCAGGCATGTCCAGCGCCAGCGCCACCTGCTGTCGCTGCGACTCGATCTGCGCGCGCTGCTCGGCAAAGCTGATCAGCGGGTCGGCCATGGCGTCGATCTTGTTCAGCACCACGAAGCGCTCCAGCGCCCGCCCGCCCAGGTGCCCACGCCACAGCGCCAGGTCTGAACGCGTGACACCGCTGTCGGCGGCCAGCACGAACAACGTGGCATGCGCCGCGGGCAGCAGCGCCAGCGTCAGTTCGGGCTCGGCGCCGACGGCATTCAGGCCCGGCGTGTCAAGCACCACCAGCCCGCGCTGCAGCAAAGGATGCGGATGGTTGATGCGCGCATGGCGCCAAGCCGGCACCTGCACGCGACCGTCGGCGCGCTGCGGCGGGTTGTTGTCGGGTGCGTCGTCACGGGCGTCGTCACGGGCGTCGTCGCGCCAGAAGCCCAGTGCCCGGGCACGCTCGAGATCGACCCATTCAGTGAGCGTCACCGCCTGCATTGCACGCGCCATCTGCTCGGGGTCGGCCGGGTCCAGCGGCACATGCTGCCAGGCCTCTTCGCGCTGGCGAAGCTCGGCCAGCGTCAGGCCTTCCAGCCGGGTGTGCACCGGCAGCAGGCTCAGGCGCGGCGCCTGGCTGCCGTCGTGGTGCAGCTCGACCGGGCACATCGTGGTGCGGCCGGGGGTGGCCGGCAGCA
>JBBQOR010000575.1:0-2328 GCA_038331055.1 Burkholderiales bacterium | reverse complement strand
TGGCGGTGTCGTGGATCGACATGATGCTGCAGTCGTCGCCGAAGGTGGTCTTCAGCGCGTGGAAGTATCTCTCGGGCAGGGTGGGGGTGCCGTGGTTGCGGGCGTTGGCGGCGAAGGCCGGAAAGAAGTTCGCCACGCTGTCGTCGGGCACCGCGTGCAAGCCGAGTTTCGCAGCCTTGCGCACCATGTTGCGCCGCTTCTGCGGTATGGCCAGCATTCGATCGTCGAGAACTGCCGGAATCGGCAGCTTGAAGGCGACGTAAAGGTCGTTGGTCGGCCAGCCGTACAAGGGCTGGCCCCCGTTGCGCAGTTCCAGATGCTGTACCTGCAACGACCTGGCGAGTTCCTGCGCCTCGACCAGCAGTTGTTCGCGCGCTGCTTCGCTGCGCGCTGCAACGCCCCCGTAAGAGGCGAAGGGCAGGCTAACCAGCGAATGCCCGAACAGCCAGCTGCGCACCTCGGCCATCGGCAGCACGCCCTCGATGCGGCCGCCGTCTTCGGCCAGCAGGTAGTGCGTGCGGTGCCCGAAGCTGCGTTCGATCACGCCTTGCCAGCCGGCACGGTGAAAGAAGCTGGCCTCGTCACAGCCGGCGACGAAGTCGTCCCAGCGGGCCTGTCCCGCCGTGTCGCCGACGGTCAGGCGCCGCAGCTTCATCGCACGGTCACGGCCGGGGCCGGGGCCATCGCCTGCGCGGACCAAGCCAGGGCAGCGCCGGGCAACGCCGGTGCGTCGGACCGCAGCGCAAGAAAGATCTCGTCCATCCGCCCCCATCGGAAGTCGCCCAGCAGGCGGTCGAGCCGGCGCTCCATCGTGCCCAGATTGACGTAGTGCCTGAACCTCGTCTTGGCGTCGATGCCCGCCACGCGCGGTTGCCCGGGGTCGATCTCCCAGGGGTGGAAGTAGAAGACCGCGCTCTGCCGGTCGCTGCGATTGACATGCCGGATCATCCAGCGCGACACGGCATACGGCAGCAACCGGAAGTAGCCGCCGCCACTCGACGGCCAGTTGCGCTCACCCGCGCGCAGCGTGGTCGGCGGCACCTCCAGCAGGCCGGCTTCGACGCGGTGGGCGAAGCGCGGCGCGTCGGGCATGCCGTAGTGGTCGTGCTTGATCGGGTAGATGCTGCTGCTGTAAAGGTGCCCGGTCTCGGCCAGCGTCTCGAAGGCCCAGGCGCGGTTGCGCTGGTCGATCGAGAAACTGGGCGCACGGTAGCCGCGAACCGCAGCACCGGAGACGTCCTCGAGCACGCCCTTGGCGCGCACCAGGTCCTGCCTGAAACGCGCGCGGTCAAGCTCGCTGACACGCTCGTGCCCGTAGCCATGGCTGGCCAGTTCATGCCCCTGCTCGACGATGCGGCGCACCATCTGCGGGTAACGCTCGGCCAGCCAGCCGAGGGTGAAGAAGGTCGCCTGGGCGCCGCGGCGCTGCAGCAGCGCGAGGATGCGCTCGACGTTGCGCTCGACCCGGCACTCGCGTGCGTCCCACTCGTCGCGGCGGATGTAAGGCGCCATCGCGGAGACCTGGAAATAGTCCTCCACGTCGATGGTCATCGCGTTGGCGATCGGCGCGGGGCTCATCGTTCGGCTCACTTGTCAGTGCGCGCCGGCCGCCAGCCAGCGGGACAGATCAGCGGCAATGCGCTCGGCGGCGTGGCCATCCCAGTACTCCGGCACGCGGCCTTGCTTGCCGCGGCCGGCCAGGATCTCGTCGACCCCTTGCAGGATCGCCGCGGCGTCGCGGCCGACAATCGTATTGGTGCCCTGCTCCACCGTGATCGGCCGCTCGGTGTTCTCGCGCAGCGTCAGACAGGGCACGCCCAGCGCGGTGGTCTCCTCCTGCAGGCCGCCCGAATCAGTCAGCACCAGCGTCGCGCCGCTCATCAGGCCGAGCATCTCGAGGTAGCCCTGCGGCGGCAACAGCAGCATGCGCGTCGGGTCGATGAGATGAGCCAAGCCGAAGCGCTCGATGTTGGCGCGTGTGCGCGGGTGCAGCGCAAAGACCAGCGGCAGCCGCGCCGCCACCTCGGCCAGCGTGCCCAACAGCGCGCCCAGCGTGGCGGCATCGTCCACGTTGGACGGCCGGTGCAGCGTCACCACGCCATAGCCGCGCGCGTGGTCGATCAGCGCCGGTTCCAGGCCATGAGCGCGCAAGGTGTCGGCCGGGCTGCGTGCGTTCGCCCGATGCGAATGCAGCGAGTCGATCATCACGTTGCCTGTGAAAACGATGCGCTCGGGCGCGACCCCTTCGCGCTCGAGGTTGCCCGCCGCGCTGCGCTCGGTGATGTACAGCCGGTCGGCCACCTGGTCGGTCAGCACGCGGTTGATCTC
>JBBQOR010000574.1:0-2330 GCA_038331055.1 Burkholderiales bacterium | reverse complement strand
AGCAGAGCGGGCGCACGCAGGAGATCCAGCGCCTGATCGGCCGGTCGTTGCGCGCCGTCGTCGACCTGAAAGCGCTCGGCGAGCGACAGATCACGGTCGATTGCGACGTGCTGCAGGCGGATGGCGGCACGCGCACCGCGGCCATCACCGGCGCCTTCGTCGCCGCGCAGGATGCGGTGGCCTGGTTGATGGCACAAGGTCGCCTGGCTGCATCGCCGGTGCGCGACTTCGTCGCCGCGGTGTCGGTGGGCATCGTCGAGGGCACGCCGCTGCTCGACCTGGAATACACCGAGGACAGCGCCTGCGACACCGACATGAACGTCGTCATGACCGGCAGCGGCGGCTTCGTCGAAGTGCAGGGCACGGCCGAAGGTGTGCCCTTCTCACGCGGCGAGATGGATCAGCTGCTGGCCTTGGCCGCCAAGGGCATCGGCGAGCTGGTGGCCGAGCAGCGCCGGGTGCTGGCCCCGGGGGTGGCGGCCGGATGAGGCTGGTGCTGGCGTCCAACAACGCCAAGAAGCTGGCCGAGCTGAAGGCGCTGTTCGACGGCCTGCCGCTGCAGTTGCAGGCGCAGGTCGAGCTGGGCGTCACCGAAGCCGAAGAGCCGCACGCCACTTTTGTCGAGAACGCGTTGGCCAAGGCGCGCCACGCGGCGCGTGCGTCTGGCGCGGCAGCGATTGCCGACGACTCCGGGCTGTGCGTGAAGGCTCTCGGCGACGCGCCCGGGGTGATCTCGGCGCACTGGGCGGGCAGCGTGCCTGTGCAGGCCGAACGCGAGGCCACCCGCCGGGCGCAGGACGCCGCCAACAACGCGCGGCTGCTGCAGGCGCTGCAAGGTGCGTCGCAGCGCAGCGCGCACTACAGCGCCACGCTGGTGGCGTTGCGCCATGCCGATGACCCCGAGCCGCTGATCGCCAGCGCGCATTGGGCCGGCGAGATCCTGGATGCGCCGCGCGGCGAGGGCGGTTTCGGGTACGACCCGCTGATGTTTCTGCCGGACGTCGGCTGCACGGTGGCCGAGTTGGACGCGGCGACGAAGAACCGCCTCAGCCACCGGGCGCAGGCCGCGCAGCAGATGCGCGCGCTGATCCTGGCGCACTGGCTGTCGTGAGGCTGACGTGAAGCCGTCGCGGCCGATGCCCACGCTGGTGCCGTCGGTCTCCACCAGCGCGGCCGCGAGCGTCGAGCACCACCTGCGCCCGGGCACGCTGCAACTGGGCGCCTTGCCCCCGCTGTCGCTGTACGTGCACCTGCCCTGGTGCCTGCGCAAGTGCCCGTACTGCGATTTCAACTCGCACGAGTCCAAGGCGGCGCCGCCCGAGGCGCAGTACCTGGACGCGCTGCGCGCCGATCTTGACGCGGCCCTGCCGCTGGTCTGGGGCCGGCGCATCGGCAGCGTGTTCATCGGCGGGGGCACGCCCAGCCTGTTCGCGCCCGAGTCGATCGACCAGCTGCTGGCCGACGTGCGTGCCCGTCTGCCGCTGGCGCCCGCGTGCGAGATCACGCTGGAGGCCAACCCCGGCACTTTCGAGCGAGAACGCTTCCGCGCCTTCGCGGCCGCCGGCGTGACGCGGCTGTCGATCGGCGTGCAGAGCTTCGACGACGACAGCCTGCGCGCCATCGGCCGCGTGCATGACGCTGCACAGGCGCATGCCGCGGTGCAAGAGGCCGCCGAGGCCTTCGACACCTTCAACATCGACCTGATGTACGCGCTGCCCGGCCAGACGCTAGCGGTGCTGGAGCGGGACTTGCAGCAGGCGTTGTCTTACGCGCCGCCGCACCTGTCGATCTACCACCTCACGCTGGAGCCGAACACCTGGTTCGCCAGGCACCCGCCGGCGCTGCCCGATGACGATGCGGCCAGCGACATGCTCGACCTGATCGTCGAACGCACCGCCGCCAACGGACTGCAGCGCTACGAGGTCAGTGCCTTCGCCCAGCCCGGCCACCGCAGCCGGCACAACCTGAACTACTGGCAGTTCGGCGACTACCTGGGCATCGGCGCCGGCGCGCACGGCAAGATCAGCTTCCCGCACCGTGTGCTGCGCCAGGTGCGCTGGCGCGAGCCGGCCGCTTACATGCAGCATGCCCTGGCCGGCGCCGCGGTGTCCAACGAAGAAGAAGTGCCGCGTGCGCAGCTGCCCTTCGAGTACATGCTCGGCGCGCTGCGGCTGCGCGAGGGCTTTGCGCTCAGGCAGTTCGGCGAGCGCACCGGGCTGCCGCCCTCTGCCGTGCAGGCCGCGCTGGCGCAGGCGCAGGCCCGTGGGCTGGTCGAGCGCGAAGGGCAGGGCGATGACGAGCGGGTGTGGCCCAGCGCGCGTGGCTTCGAC
>JBBQOR010000573.1:0-2331 GCA_038331055.1 Burkholderiales bacterium | reverse complement strand
GACCGGGTCAGCCTGAAGACCGCCGACGGCCGCGAATTGCTCGACAACGGTGGTTTCGAGCATGGTGCGGACCGCTGGAGCTTCACCAGCGACGACCACCTGGCCTGGCACGTGAAGAACTTTCCGCTCACCGTACTGCTGGAGACCGGGCTGCTCGGGGTGCTGGCCTTCGCCGGGCTGAGCGGCCTGGCGCTGGTCCGCGGCGCGCGGGCCGCGTGGGCCGCTGATGCCCGCGCGGCCGTGCCGCTGGCCGCCTTGATTGGGTTGCTCGGGCTGGGCTTCTTCGACAGCGTCATCGACGCCCCGCGTTTTCTGCTGCTGCTGGGCCTGCTGTGCTGGCTCTGCGCCAGCGGCGCGCACGACTCGGCGGCCAGGGCTGAGGGTGATCCCCGGGGGAACCCGTAGCCCAGGACGGGTGCATGCGAGAATCGTTCTCGTCTTCTGTAGAACAACTGCGGCCCCCGGCGCCGCCCGCTGCCCTTGATTTCAGACCCGCTGATCGAGATCGACCGTGTCAGTTTCGGCTACGACGCCAGCCGGACCATCCTGAACGATGTATCGCTGCGCTTTGCGCGCGGCAAGGTCACGGCGATCCTGGGCGGCTCGGGCTGTGGCAAGACCACGCTGCTGCGGCTGATCGGCGGGGTGCACCCGGTGACTCAGGGCCAGGTGCGCTTCGACGGCGAATTGGTCGATGCGCGAAACAAGGCGCAGCTGTACCGGCTGCGCCGTCGGCTGGGCATGCTGTTCCAGTTCGGCGCCCTGTTCACCGACCTCACGGTGTTCGAGAACGTGGCCTTTCCGCTGCGGGAGCACGGCGCACTGCCCGAGCTGATGATCCGCGACATCGTGCTGATGAAGCTCAACGCCGTGGGCCTGCGCGGTGCCGCGAAGCTGCGCATCTCCGAGGTCTCGGGCGGCATGGCGCGGCGCATCGCGCTGGCGCGTGCCATCGCGCTGGACCCCGAACTGATCATGTACGACGAGCCTTTCGCCGGTCTGGATCCGATCTCGATGGGCGTGGCCGCGAACCTGATCCGCAAGCTCAACGACACCACCGGCGCCACCTCGCTGATCGTCTCGCACGATGTGATGGAGTGCTTCCAGATCTGCGATTACGCCTATCTGCTGTCCTCCGGCGGCCGGGTGGTCGCGCACGGCGTGCCGGCGGATTTGAAGGACAGCGACGAGCCCGAGGTGCGCCAGTTCATCCGCGGCGAGCCCGACGGCCCGGTGCGCTTCCACTACCCGGCGCCCCCGCTGGCGCAAGACCTGGGGGTGGCGGCGTGACCGACGCACTGGCCGGTCTGGGCCGCGGTGCGCTGCTCTGGCTGCGTGCGCTCGGCCATGCGAGCTTCTTCTTTGCCGACCTGATTCGCTTCACGCCGACGGCGCTGCGCCGCTTCGGGCTGGTGGTGGGGCAGATCCATGCGATCGGCAACCGGTCGCTGGTCATCATCATGGCCTCGGGGCTGGCCGTGGGCTTCGTGCTCGCGTTGCAGATGTACTACTCGCTGGTCGCCTTCGGCGCCGCCGAGAGCCTGGGCCTGGTGGTCAACCTGGCGCTGGTGCGCGAACTTGGGCCGGTGGTGACAGCGTTGTTGTTCGCCGGACGCGCGGGCACGTCGCTGACCGCCGAGATCGGCCTGATGAAGGCCGGCGAGCAGCTGTCGGCGATGGAGCTCATGGCCGTCGACCCGCGCAGCCGTGTGCTCGCGCCGCGCTTCGTGGCCGGGGTGGTCTCGATGCCGATCCTGGCCATCCTGTTCTCGGCCATCGGCATCCTTGGCGCATATATCGTGGCGGTGTTGCTGATCGGCGTGGATGCGGGTAACTTCTGGTCCCTGATGCAGTCGCGGGTCGATTTCTGGCGCGATGTCGGCAACGGTATCGTCAAGAGCTTCGCGTTCGGCATCGTCTGCACCGTCGTCGCGCTGTACCAGGGTTACGAGACACAGGCCACGCCCGAGGGTGTGGCCCATGCCACCACGCGCACGGTGATCGTTGCGTCGCTGTCGGTGCTGGCGCTGGACTTCGTGCTCACCGCGCTGATGTTCTCCACGCCTTAAGCGCAAAACCAGAAAGGTCGGGATGCAGATGACGAAAAAGGGTACGGAGACCATGGTCGGTCTGTTCGTTGTGCTGGGCATGCTGGGGCTCGCCTTCCTGTCGCTGAAGGCGGCCAATCTGGGCAGCTTCGACGGCGGCCAGACCTACAGCGTGCAGGCGCGCTTTGACAACGTCGGCGGGCTGAAGGTGCGCGCGCCGGTGCGTGCCGCCGGCGTCACGGTCGGGCGGGTCAAGCAGATATCCCTCGACCCCAAGACCTAC
>JBBQOR010000572.1:0-2333 GCA_038331055.1 Burkholderiales bacterium | reverse complement strand
AGTCGACCGTCACTGAGCCAGCCGACCGCTCCGGCGTCCGCGTCGGCCGCCTCGTCCGGCTGGTAGCCGGCGGTCGCAGTGCCGACCGAGACCATGCGGATGCGCGCCGGGTCGACCTTCATGAAATGCTGGGCTTCGTGCATGGCCACCTGGTCGGGGGCCACGGCGAAGAGCCCGCCGTCGGCGTACAGACGATCGCCGATACGCACCGACGGAAAGTAGGCGGGCGCGGCACTGGTCGCCATCATGATGTCGACGACACGCGCATCTTCGTCGCCGCGGGAGGTTTTGACGTGCGGCGTCTTGAATACCTTCGTGACGCTGCGCGTGACATCCACCGCCGGTACCACCAGTGCATGGAGCGCGTCGGCCAGTGTGGCGTCGCCGAAATGCCTGTGCAATTCCTCGCGCAGCACGCGGCCGCTGTACTTGGGCCCGGTGACCGAACGGCTCAGGTCCAGCAGCCGTGTCATGGCGCCCGACGGCAGGTCGCGGCCGGAGAACACCTCCTCGCCGCGGGTCTTGAAAATATCGACGATCACCGACAGTGGCAACTCGAACGCGATCGCCATGGCCAGCAGGCCGCCCACCGATGTTCCGGCCACCAGATCGAACCGCCGGCCCAGGGGTTCTCCGATGCGTTGCTCGAGCGCGGCCAGCACCACGGCCGTGTACAGGCCCAGGTAGCCGCCACCGGACAGCGAGAGAATGCGGAACTCCGCGGGTCTGGATGTCGTTGCCATCGGGTCGACCTTAGCGAAACCTTAGTGAAAGTGCCAACGCGAAAAAGTGAGGTGCATCAACAAAGGCAGTGGCCGGCGGGTCAGGACGGGTAGTCCCGCCCGATCTTCTGCAGCAGCCGCCGTGCGGTTCGAAAGCTTTCCTTCAGGATGTGCCGGTCGATGCTGTTGAGCGAATCGAATGGCACCAGGTTGGCATGCTCCAAAGGCGTGTCGCCCATCTGCACCTGCAGCCGCAGCATCTGCAGGTACTCGAAGGCCGCACTCCAGGCCTCGGTGTCCTGGCTGCTCATGTGCAGCAGCGGGCCTATGGCTTCAAACCGTTCCCGCGTGCCGGTGGCGGACACGCCCAGCGCGAGTGCGTAGATGCGCGCGACGTCTACGAATACCGCCGTGCCATGGTACTTGAGGTCGACCATGTCGCGCCCCTCCACGGTCTGCGTGTCGATCGCGCCGCGCCAGTTCAGCGGCACCCGGTGGCGCAAGGCGTTGTCGGCCATCTGCTTGGCGAAGCGCGGCAGCACACTGGCCTGGCGTGTGACCTGGACTCGCAGCGCTTCGGCCAGATCGGCGCGACCGACCAGCGCGCGCAGGTCGAAGTAGATGTTGGCATTGAGCAGGTCCTGCGGCGCGCCGTATTCCATCCAGCGGTCGAAGCGTGCACTCCATTCCCGGGGTGTCAGGCAACACTCCGGGTTGCTGGCCATGATGTTGCCCTTGCACAGCGGGTAGCCGCAGCGGTCCAGTGCCTCATTGACATCGCGTGCGAACGTCAGCCAGCGGCCACGGTCACGCTCGGGGTCATCGCTGAGGAAGATCAGTCCGTTGTCCTGGTCGGTCGAGATCGTCTGCTCGGAGCGGCCTTCAGAGCCGAATGCGAGCCAGCAGGCCTGCGACATGTCCACGCCATGGGCCTCGGCCTTGATTGCGACCATCCGTTCGGTCAGCAGGTCGTTCAGGTGGCTGATCAACTGGGTCAGCGGGCGCGCCGCCACACCCTGGCCGACCAGGTGGCGCGCAAAGGCCCGAATCTGCTGCGCAGACAATACCAGCGCCGCTTCGTCCTGCGCGCTGCGGATGCCTGAACTGACATGGCGGATCGACATGCGCTGCATCGCGAACAGGTCGCGTTCGGACACCATGCCCACCACCACGCCGTCGCGCGTCACCGGCACATGCCGTATCATTTGGCGCGACATCAGCAGCGCAGCATCTTGCGCCGTATGTTGCTCGGTCAGCGTATGGATGGGGCTGGTCATGACCTGCGAAATCGGTGCATCCAGCGGTGCGCGCGCCAGCACCACGCGGTCCAGCATGTCGTGCCGGGTCAGGATGCCGCGCGCCGCTCCGTTGGCGTCGACGACCAGCATCGAGCCGATCTTGCGCTCGTGCATCGTGGTCAGCGCCTGCTGCAGCGCAGTCTCGGGCGACACGCTGACCGGCTTTTTCAGCGTCAGCGTACCGAGCCGGGCCTCCAGCGCATGCTCGTCGAGCGTTGCGCTTGCGATGTGGGCCTGCATCGCGTGGCGCGAGAGCTGCAGCTGCGCACGCACCTGCCCGTGCATGAACTCTGCGAAAGGCGGGCTCAGGGCG
>JBBQOR010000571.1:0-2340 GCA_038331055.1 Burkholderiales bacterium | reverse complement strand
AAATACGCCGGCGAGCCCTTCATCAAGCACCTTATCCAGGCTGCGGTGGAGTCCTACCCGCACATTCCGCTGGTGATGCACCAGGACCACGGCCAGAGCCCCGAGGTGTGCCGCGGCGCGATCGATCTGGGCTTCAGCTCGGTGATGATGGACGGCAGCCTGCAGGCCGACGGCAAGACCATCGCCAGCTACGACTACAACGTCGAGGTCACGCGCAAGGTGGTGGACATGGCGCATGCGCTGGGCGTCACCGTCGAGGGCGAGCTGGGCTGCCTGGGCAGCCTGGAGACGATGAAGGGCGACAAGGAGGACGGCCACGGCACCGACGCGACGATGACCCGCGAGCAGCTGCTGACCGACCCCGAGCAGGCGGCCGACTTCGTGCAGCGCACGCAGCTGGACGCGCTGGCGATCGCCATCGGCACCAGCCACGGCGCCTACAAGTTCAGCCGCAAGCCCACCGGCGACATCCTGGCCATCGACCGCATCAAGCAGATCAACCGCCGCATCCCCAACACCCATCTGGTGATGCACGGCAGCTCCAGCGTGCCGCAGGACCTGCTCGAGCAGATTCGCCAGTACGGAGGCCAGATGAAGGAGACCTACGGCGTGCCGGTGAGCGAGATCCAGGAAGCGATCAAGTTCGGCGTGCGCAAGATCAACATCGACACCGACGTGCGGCTGGCGATGACGGGCGCGGTGCGCAAGTTCCTGGCCGAGAACCCGGAGAAGTTCGACGCCCGCGAATGGCTCAAGCCGGCGCGCGAGGCGGCCTACCGCATCTGCAAGCAGCGCTATCTGGAGTTCGGCTGCGAAGGCCAGGCGCCGAAGATCACACCGCGCTCGCTGTCGGTGGTGGCGCAGCAGTACGCGCGCGGCGAGCTGGCGCAGACCGTCGCCGCCTGAGCCGCTGTACTCAGGCTTCGGGCAACTCGATGCCCACCGCACGCGCGGCCGCGCGCACCGGTTCGGGCCAGTTGATGCGACCGGGGTCGTGCCCGCCGGCGATGCCGAGCAGCCATGCCTCGGCCGTGCCGGCGTTGCGAAAGCCGCGCGAGACACCGGGCGGGATGCTGATCGTGTCCCAGGCTGCGAGGCGCAGTTCGCGTTCGCCGGTCGGGCCCCAGAAGACTTCCCAGTCGCCGCTGAGGGCGATGAAGACCTCTTGCGTCAGGTGGTTGTGCAAAGGCGCCGACTTGCCCGGTGCGCAGCGCACCAGGTTCAGATGGAACTGCTCGGCAGCCAGCGGCGCGTGCGGCGGCTCGCCCAGCACACGGTAGGTGCTGCGCTCGCAGCCGGGGATGCCGGCGTCGAGGTAGTCGTCGGTGGTGCGCAGCGCGGCAAAGCGCGCGACGCGGGCTTCCATCTCCGCCACGCTCGGGTCGGCATCGGTGATCGGCGCCATCGCGGGCAGACCGGCCATCAGTAGACCGCCGCCGACGGCGCCGCCGCCCGCCCGTCGAGCACGGCCAGGATGTCGTCGAGCAGGCCGCTGGCACCGATGCGAAAGCGCTGCGGCACGACGGCGGCGTCGCCCAGCGCCTGGCGCACCAGCGCCGCGTAGGCGGCGGCGTCGGCCACCGTGCGCACACCGCCGGCGGCCTTGAAGCCGACGCGCGCACTGGCCTGCGGGTGCTGTGCGATCGCACCCAGCAGCACCTGCGCGGCCCGCGGGGTGGCGCCGACCGGCAGCTTGCCGGTGCTGGTCTTGAGGAAGTCGGCGCCCTCGTCCAGCGCCAGCATCGCGGCGCGCCGCATGGTGTCCTCGTCGGGCAGCGCGCCGGTTTCCAGGATCACCTTCAGCCGCAGACCCGGGGCCGCAGCACGCACGGCCCGCAGTACGGCCGCTGCCGCGGCCTCGTCGCCGGCCAGCAGCGCGCGCCAGGGCAGCACGAGGTCGATCTCCTGCGCGCCAGCCTCGGCGATCACGGCCGCGCCGCGCAACGCCGCGGCCACGTCGGTGCCGCCGGCCGGAAAGTTGGCCACCGCCGCCACCGCCACGCCGTGCGGCAGCCGCGCGCGGGCAAAGGCGGCAAAGCGCGGCCACACGCAGACGGCAGCCACCGCACCGTGCGCCGTGACGGCGCGCTCACACAGGCGGGCGATGACGGGCTCGGTGTCACCGTCGTTCAGGCTTGTCAGGTCCAGGCAGGCGAGTGCGAGGCGCGCGTCGGCGTCGCGATCCGGGATGTGTTGCGGGCCCGTCATGGCAGCTCCAGCGACTCGATCACCGCGCCCAGCAACTGCACTGCGCGTGCGCTGGACGCCTGCGCGGTGGCGATCGTGTGCGCGTGGCTCAGCGTCTCGTCGGCCATGCCGGCGGCCAGGTTGGTCATCAGC
>JBBQOR010000570.1:0-2341 GCA_038331055.1 Burkholderiales bacterium | reverse complement strand
ACCACCTCGTTGGCCGGTATCCGGGCTGGTGGAGGCAACCGGTGCACCCTTCCCGGAGATCACTCCAGTGGGCAGAAGGCACCAGCGGGGAACCCTGAGGTTCCCGTCCACTTACCGTTGCGGGGGCAGCTCAGGTTAGGGAAGCCGCGCAAGCGGCCGGCCCCTCCTGATTCCCGTTGAACTGCGCCTGGCTGAGGGCCGGGCGCGAGCACCAACAACGCGAATCATAGACCTCGGTTGGCCGCGGCCGGGCTCGGTCAGCGCCAGGCGAACTCAGGCTGGTCGAAATGCGCGACCCGGGTGGTGCGGCCCAGCAGCGCCACCTCGCGCAGCTGGTAAACGATGGCCGCGGTCGGCGCGGCGATCCAGCTCTCGCCCACCGGCAACCGCAGTACCGGGTGCGGGCCGTGGCGCGAGGGCTCGAGCATCGGTGCGTCGGCGCGCAGGAACTCTGTGAGCGGGATGCGGTGGATGCTGGCCACCTCTTCGCCGTCGGGCTTCAGCCGGCGCGCGGTGCCGGCCCACACCACCACCGGCGTGATGACGAAGCCCGAGCGGGTGGCGAAGTCGTCCAGCCGTCCGAGGATGCGGATCGGCTCCAGCCGCAGGCCGATCTCCTCGTGCAGTTCGCGCAGCGCGGCCTGCTCTGGCGTCTCGCCCTCGTCGATGCGCCCGCCGGGCAGCGCCCATTGCCCCGCGTGGCGTGACAGCCGCGTGCCGCGGCGCGTCAACAGCAGTGACGGCGCGCGGCTCCACGCGCCATGTTGCGGCAGGTCGGGCAGATCGGCCCCGAAGCCGGCCTCGGCAATCGCCACCGCCACCGCAGCGCGGCGCAGCGCCGGGTCGGTCAGCGGGCGCAGCTCGAAGCCACCGAGACGATGACGCACCAGGGTGCGCAGCGCGCCGCCCAGTGGCAGCCGCGTCAGGGGCTGACGGGACAGCGCCGGCGCGGGCCTCACAAAGCGACAGCGAAGCCGCTGCCGGTGCCGGCGCGGTCGTAAGCCGCTCGCAGCGCGGCGCTGCACTCGGCGAGGAGTTGGCGACGTTGCACGGCGGCCTGCGGTCCGGCTCAGGCCGCCAGCAACTGCCGCAGCACGAAGGGCAGGATGCCGCCGTGCTTGTAGTAGTCCACCTCGATCGCGGTGTCGATGCGCAGCGTCACCGTGAGCTTGCGCACGCTGCCGTCGGCGCTGGTGACGACAAGCTGAGCGTCGGACAACGGCCTGATGTCGTCGGCCAGCGTCACGTCCACCGTCTCGTCGCCCTTCAGCCCCAGGCTCTGCCAGCTGTCGCCGGCCTTGAACTGCAGCGGCAGCACGCCCATGCCGATCAGGTTGCTGCGGTGGATGCGCTCGAAGCTCTTCACCACCACGGCCTTGATGCCCAGCAGCGCCGTGCCCTTGGCCGCCCAGTCGCGGCTGGAGCCGCTGCCGTACTCCTCGCCAGCGAAGACCACGGTCGGCACTCCGGCGGCGATGTACTTCATCGCCGCGTCGTAGATGGCCATCTTGCTGCCCTTGTCGGCGCCGTCCAGCTGCCACAGCGTATAGCCGCCTTCCTCGCGGCTGCCGTCGGCCTTGGCCGGCAGCATCAGGTTCTTCACGCGCACGTTGGCGAAGGTACCGCGCATCATCACTTCGTGGTTGCCGCGGCGCGCGCCGTAGCTGTTGAAGTCGGCCTTCAGCACGCCGTTGTCCAGCAGGTACTTGCCGGCCGGCGTGGTGTCCTTGAACGAGCCCGCCGGCGAAATGTGGTCGGTGGTGATGCTGTCGCCGAAAAGACCCATCACGCGCGCGCCCTTGACGCCGGCGTCCAGCGCCGCCGGCTGCATCGTGAAGCCCTCGAAGAAGGGCGGCTCGGCGATGTAGGTGCTCTTGGGCCAGGAGTACACGTTGCCCTTGACGCCCTTGATCTTTTCCCACAGCTTGCCGGGGTCGGACTTGACCTTGTCGTAGTTTTTCTTGAAGGCCTTGCCGTTCATTGCGTACTTCATCAGCGCGTGCACCTCCTCGCTGGTGGGCCAGATGTCGCCCAGGAAGACGTCGCGGCCACCCTTGCCCTTCCCGACGGGCTGGGTCATCAGGTCGGTCTTGACGGTGCCGGCAATGGCATAGGCCACCACCAGCGGCGGCGAGGCCAGGAAGTTGGCCTTCAGGTTGGGATGGATGCGCGCCTCGAAGTTGCGGTTGCCCGAAAGAATCGCGGCGCACACCAGATCGTTCTTGGTGATGGCCTCGTTGATCTCGGGCGTGAGGTCGCCGGCGTTGCCGATGTAGGTGGTGCAGCCGTAGGCGGCCACGCTGAAGCCAAGCTTCTCGAGGTAAGGCAGCAGCCCGGCCTT
>JBBQOR010000569.1:0-2343 GCA_038331055.1 Burkholderiales bacterium | reverse complement strand
GAACTACTGAATGCTTTGTCGCGTTGGGCAGACTAGGTACGTTGGAGCGTTTCCACCGCGGCAGATAGACGCCATTGTCGACGACATAGATGGCGATTCCCCATCCAAAAATCAGCTTGCGCGATCGATCGGCGCCAAGATCCTTTCTCGCAACGATATGGTGTGCAGCCACCTCTGCCGGTCGCGCTTGCCCGGCATCGATCATGTTTCTGGAAAGGGTGACGGAGTGGCGGGACTTCCTTCGGGCATCAGCCAGAAGCCTTTTCGCAGATGTCCGCAGGGTGGTTCCATTCTTGTATCGGACCTTGTCCTTTTCTCCCTCGATGATCAGTTCATTGGCTGCTGCGTGCCCGTTTCCGGTTCGACAGATCAAACCTGCGGCTATCCGCAAGTCCAGCAGGTTTGAATCAGGCGGATTGAGACGGGCATCCTTTGGATTCGATGACATTGGAGTTCCCTTTCATTCCCTTGCTTGGCTGGATCAGCTCATACCAATTCAAGTAACTGTGCACGGGTTGCCGCGGCCTCATGATTGAAGAGTACCCCACGGCCCACGGCTTGGAGATCCACTTTTCGTTATGCGTGCAAGACTTCGGGGTTGAACTCCTCGGTGCATTCGGCCGGCCGGCGAGCCCTGCAGGAGTGAGCTGCATGGGGCGGCTCCACATGCCTCGATTTTTCGACGGCACTATATTTTCACCATAAAAGGTGAAAATATAGCCGCCATGAGCCTGCAACTGACCAGCCGCCAATCGAACATCCTCGACTTCATCCGGGCCCGGCTGGAGCAGAGCGGGCAGGCGCCGACGCTGGAGGAGATCGGCCAGGCGATGGGGCTGGCGAATGTCAGCGCGGTGCTGAAGCACGTGCGCTCGCTGGAGGCCAAGGGGCGGCTGCTGATCGAGCCGAACCGCTCGCGCGGGATCCGGCTGGTGACCACGGTCGATGCGCTGGAGGCGGACACCATGGAACTGCCGCTGGTGGGCCGGATCGCCGCCGGCGAGTCGCTGTTTTCCGAGGCGCGGGTCGAGCGCACGCTGCGCGTGTCGCGCTGGCTGTTTCGGTTGCCGCCGGACTATCTGGTGCGGGTGGTCGGCGACTCGATGCGTGACGAGGGCATTCTCGATCAGGACCTGGTCGGCGTGCATGCCACGCCGGTGGCGCGGCATGGTCAGGTGGTGGCGGCGCGGGTTGGTGGCGATCGTTTCACGATCAAGCGGCTGCACTGGCAGGGCGAGGTGATCCGGCTGTTGCCGAACAGCGCCGGCTACCAGCCGATCGATCCGGACCCGACCGAAGATTTCGCCATCGAAGGCCTGTTTGCCGGCCTGCTGAGGGGCAGCTGATGAGTGCGGTGGTGGCCTTGTCCTCGCTGCTCGACGCGCAACAGGTCTGGCGCGGGCGGTCGGCGCCGGCCATGCCGGCGGGCGAGCAGCCGACCGGCTGGGCCTCGCTGGACGCGGTGCTGCCCAGTGGTGGCTGGCCGGCGGCCTCGCTGTCGGAAATCCTGCTGCCGCTGGATGGCGTGGGCGAGTTGCAACTGGTGCTGCCCACCTTGGCGCGGCTCAGTCAGGGCTCGCGCCCGCTGGTGCTGGTAGCGCCACCGTACGCGCCCTGTGTGGCCGGCTGGCGCCAGCATGGCGTGGACATGCGCCGGGTCGAGATCGTCACGGCGGCCGAGCGCGAGGTGCTGTGGGCAACCGAACAATGCCTGCGCTCGGGCAGTTGCGCGGCGGTGCTGGCGTGGCCGCAGCAGGCGGATGACCGTGCGCTACGTCGCCTGCAGGTGGCGGCCGACAGCGGCCGGGCGCTGGCGTTTGCGTTTCGCGATCGCCGGCATCTGGCGAATGCTTCGCCGGCGGCGCTGCGGCTGGAACTGGAAGCCACTCCGCGTGCCCGGGTCTGGGTGCGCAAATGCCGCGGTGGCGCCGTGCCGGCGCAGCCGGTGCCGCTCGCGCTCGCTGCCCTGCATTGATGGCCGCCGGCCATGTTGTGGGCCTGTGTATTTCTGCCGCAACTGGCGCTGGATGGAGTCCTCCGTCGGCGGCCCACGGCTGGCCCGCTGGTGCTGGTGGCCGGTGCGGCGCAGGCGCGCAGCATCGTGGCGGTCAACGCCGCCGCGCGTGAGGCCGGCCTGCGCGTGGGTCAGCGGCTGACTGCCGCACAAGCCTTGCTGGCCCGCTTCGATGCCTTGCCATATGAGCCCGACGCGGTGGATCGCTGGCAGCAGTTTCTAGCGGCGGTGACGTATCGCTACAGCGCCGAGGTGAGCCTGCTGCCGCATGCGATCGTGCTGGAGGTGAGCCGCAGCATGGGCCTGTTCGGCCCGTGGCCGCGGCTGGA
>JBBQOR010000568.1:0-2344 GCA_038331055.1 Burkholderiales bacterium | reverse complement strand
ATCTGGTGCGGCGCCGGCATCACCGGGCGCTCCATCGACCAGGCGGCCGCCACCAGCTCTTGCGCGCCCCAGGGCTGGCCCAGGCCGTCCAGCCGCTCGATCACGCGCGGCGCGTTCAGCCACACCGCCGCCGCGTACCAGACCAGCAGGCCCACGGCCACCACCACCGCCACCGGCCACGCGCGGCTGCCTGCCGCCTGCCAGCGCCCGCCGGGCAGCGGGCCGGCCAGTGCGGCGCTCGCCTCAGCCGTCATAGCTGTGGCCGGCGCGCAGCGCCACGCGCACACGGTGCGCGACGGCTGCAAAGGCCGGCGTCTCGCGCACATCCAGCGTGCGTCCGGGCGGCAGATCGTTGTCGATCAGCTCGAGGATGCGGCCCGGGCGCGGGCTCATGACGACGATGCGGTTGGACAGGAACACCGCCTCGCTGATCGAGTGGGTGACGAAGATCACCGTCTTGCCGGTGCGTTCCCACAGCCGCAGCAGTTGCTCGTTCAGGTGGTCGCGCGTGATCTCGTCCAGCGCGCCGAAGGGCTCGTCCATCAGCAGCATGTCGGGCTCGCAGGCCAGGGCGCGGGCGATCGAGACGCGCTGCTGCATGCCGCCCGAGAGCTGCCACGGAAACTTGCGCTCGAAGCCCTCGAGCCCCACCAGTTCGAGCTGCCGCTCGGCGCGCGCCCGGCGTTCGGCGGCCGGCAGGCCGATGATTTCCAGCGGCAGCATCACGTTGTTCAGCACGTTGCGCCAGGGGTACAGCGCGGCCGCCTGGAAGACATAGCCGTAGGCGCGCGCCTGCCGCGCTTGCTGCGGGCTGACACCGTTGACGCTGATGCGGCCGGCGGTCGCGCGCTCGAGGTCGGCGATCACGCGCATCAGCGTCGTCTTGCCGCAGCCCGAGGGGCCGATGAAGGAGACGAACTCGCCGCGCGCGATGCTCAGGTTGATGCGGTCCAGCGCCGTGACCGGCGCGTCGGCAGTCTGGAAGACGAGCGAGAGGTCCTGGGCCTGGACGGCAAGTGACTCGGCCGGCGGACTCATCCGCCGGCGACACCTGCGCGTTCGTGCATCGCGTGCAGCAGCACGTTGCAGCCCGCGGTGATGTGCCCGGGCTGCGCGTCTTCGATCTCGTTGTGGCTGATGCCGTCCTTGCACGGGATGAAGATCATGCCGGCCGGCGCCAGGCGGGCCATGTAGACCGCGTCGTGCCCGGCGCCGCTGACGCAGCGCATGTTCGAGTAGCCCAGCTTCTCGGCCGCCTGCGCCACCGCCTGCACGCAGTCGGCGTGGAAGGTCTGCGCCGGATAGGCCGAGACCGGCGTGATCTCGATCGGCAGCCCGCTCTCGGCACTCAGCCGGGCGGCGACGGCGCGGATGTCGGCGTCCATCGCCTCGCACAGCGCGTCGCGTGCGTTGCGCAGGTCGATGCTGAACCTGACGCGGCCGGGGATCACGTTGCGGCTGTTCGGGTGCACGTTCACCATGCCCACCGTGCCGCGGCCGTGCGGCGGGTGGCGGTGCGCGCAGGCCACCACCTCCTGCATCAGGCGGCTGGCCACCTGCAGCGCGTCCTTGCGCAGCGCCATCGGCGTCGGGCCGGCGTGCGCTTCCATGCCGGTGACCACGCAGTCGTACCAGCGGATGCCCAGCACGCCGGTGACCACGCCGATGGTGATGCCGTGGTCCTCGAGCACCGGGCCCTGCTCGATGTGGGTCTCGAAGTAGGCGCCGATCGGGTGCTCGCCCGGCTCTTCGCTGCCGATATAGCCGATGCGTTCGAGCTCGTCGCGCACCGACTTGCCGTCCGCGTCCTTGGCCGCGTAGGCGTGTTCGAGCGTGAAGGCCTTGGCGAACACGCCCGAGCCCATCATCACCGGCACGAAGCGCGAGCCTTCCTCGTTGGTCCAGAAGGCCACCTCGATCGGCGCTTCGGTCTCGATGCCGTGGTCGTTGAGCGTGCGCACCACCTCGATGCCGGCGAGCACGCCGTAGTTGCCGTCGAACTTGCCGCCGGTGGGCTGGGTGTCGATATGGCTGCCGGTGACGATGGGCGGCAGCGCGTTGTTGCGCCCGGGCCGGCGCATGAAGCCGTTGCCGATCTTGTCGATGGTCACCGTCATGCCGGCCTCGCGCGCCCAGCCGAGCACCAGGTCACGGCCCTGCTTGTCGAGGTCGGTCAGGGTGAGCCGGCAGACGCCCCCTTTGGGCGTGGCACCGATGGCCGCGAGTTGCATCAGGCTGGCCCACAGGCGCTCGCCGTTGATGCGAAGCGTGGACATGTCGATGGCGGTTTTGTCGATGGCGGCAATATTGATGGCGGTTGTGGTGGTCATGTCGGGTCCTTCAA
>JBBQOR010000567.1:0-2352 GCA_038331055.1 Burkholderiales bacterium | reverse complement strand
GGGCGCTGCAGCGGCGGGCAGTTGCTGCAGCGCGGCCCACCAGCTGCCGGCAGCCGGCGCCGCGCGCGCCAGCACGAGCAAGTCGTCATCGCTGGCGCCGAAGAGCGGACTTTTCAGTGCGCGCGCGAGCGAGGCATCGTGGCCGGGCGAAGCCAGCACATCGAGCACCGCGGCCAGGTCCTGTGCCTCGGGCGCGTCGCCCAGCGCCAGCGCCTCGGGCTGCACGAACGGCACGCCGCAGTCGGCCAGCGCCTGCGCCACCAGCCCCAGCATCGCGCGGCGGCGCGCCAGCACCATCACCTCGCCGGCGCGCCACCCAGGCTCGGCCAGCAGCTCCGATACGGCCTGCGCGACCAGCGCGGCTTCCTGCGCGCGCAGCAGTGTCTCGGCCTCGCGCCGGGGCTCGGTGAGCGAGTCACGCCAGACCTCGGCGGCGCCGGCCCGGCCCGCCTTCGGCGGCCGCAGCACGTCGGGCAGCCTTTGCACCAGACCCGGGCCCGCGTGACCGGTGGTATGGGCGCGGAACGGTCCCCAGCCCTCGTCGCGCGCGGCGCGCTCGAAGACCGGGTTCAGCGCATCCAGCAGCGCCTGCGGATTGCGCCGCGTGTGGTCGCAGTCCAGCGCTTGGCCGTCCAGCGCGTGGACGACGAACTCGCGCGCAGCGGCAAACACGCGCGGCTCGGCGCGGCGGAACCGGTAGATGCTCTGCTTGGGGTCGCCGACGACAAACACCACCAGCGGCCGCTGCCCGCTGGCACCGCCGCCGGCGCCGGCATAGCTTGCCAGCCAGGCGTGCAGGGCCTGCCATTGCAGCGGGCTGGTGTCCTGGAACTCGTCGATCAGCAGGTGGCGCAACTGCAGGTCGAGCCGCTCCTGCACCCATCCCGCCGCCACCGGATCAGCCAGCAGCGCCAGCGCGGCGCGCTCCAGGTCGTCCATGTCGACCAGCCCGCGGCGCTGCTTGAGCGCGGCGTACTCGGCCAGCCAGGCACGCGCCAGCCGCACCATGGCCAGATGGTCCTCGTGCGCCGCCTGCTGGCGGATGGCGTCGCGCAACACGCACAGTGCATCGCAGGCCGCACCCTGCTCCGGCAGGTCACCCAGCTTGCGCCGCGGCTCGCCTTTGTCGGTGAACAACACCTGCCAGACCTGCGCGAAAGCACGCACAGGGTCGGCCTGGTCCAGTGCATCGCGCAGCCGGTCGGCCGACTCGACGGCCAACTTGCCCGGGCGCGCACCGAGTTGAAGCGCCAACGCTTGCAGCTGCGGCCTCAGCGGCACCTGCAGCACCAGATCTTCGGGCCGGTCGACGCCGGCGAGGGCCGGCCACAGCGACGCGGCAGCCGGCACGCTGGTCTGCAACGTGCCCGCGGCATCCGCAGCCAGCAGTTCGCTGCGCCGTGCCCACGCGGCATTCAGCCACTGCATCAACGCGTCGCGGCGGTGGCGCGCCACCAGCGCCATGTAGTCGGCACGCAGCGCCTCGTCACCCGCCACCCGGCGGTGGAAGGCGCGCAGCAGCTCATCGCGCAGCACGTCGGGGTCGTCGATCAGCTGCATCTGCGCCGGCAACGCCAGCGCATGGCGAAGCGCCAGCGGCGCCTGGCCCACCAGTTGGGCAAACCAGCCGTGGAAGGTCAGCACCGGGACGGCACGCCCGCTGGCCAGCACACGCTCGTGCAGCGTGCGCAGGGCCGGCGCCACCACCGCGGCCTGCGCACGATCGAGCCCGGTGGCGGCGAGCGCGTCGATCAACTCATCCGGCGACATGCGCGCGCAGTCGTGCAGGCGGCGGTCCAGCCGCTCGCGCATCTCTCCGGCGGCCTTGCGCGTGAAGGTGATGGCCAGGATCTGCTGCGGCTGCGCGCCGGCCAGCAAAGCGCGCACGATGCGCGCGACCAGCATCCAGGTCTTGCCGGCGCCGGCGCAGGCCTGCACCACCACACTGCGCGCCGGATCGCAGGCGGCGGCGTAGAACGCCGACGCATCCACCGCCGCGCCGTCGACGCGATAGGCCGGGGCCGCGCTCACGCAGCGCTCCAGTGGTCGCGCCGGCACAGGCCCCGTGCCTCGCAGTAGTCGCACACCGGGGCCTCGCCCAGCGCGGGCAGGCCGGCGCCGGCTTGCACGCGCGCCCACTCGTCCGCCAGCCCGCCGAGCAGCACCTGCGCCGTGAGGTGGCTGTCCGGGTGCACCAGCAGTTCGGGCGATTCACGCCCGTCCAGCGTCAGGTAAGCCGCGCCCACCGCCTCGGGCGACAGCAGCGCGGCGTAGAAGGCCAGCTGCGTGTCCTCCAGCGGGTCCTTGACCCGCTTCTTCAACGGCGCCGCACTGCCAGTCTTGTAGTCGAGC
>JBBQOR010000566.1:0-2355 GCA_038331055.1 Burkholderiales bacterium | reverse complement strand
GCAGCGCCTCGCGCAGCTCGATGCGCTCGTGCGACGCGTCGTCGAGGATCACCGCGGGATGGTTGACCAGCGCCAGCGCGGCGGCGTCGGCGTCGATCTCGAGCGCCGTGCCTCCGAACGGCAGCGTGCGGATGCAGCGCGCCACGGCGGCGTCGCGCGGGTCCAGCCGCAGGTCCTTCTTCAGCCGCGACAGCGGTACCGGCTTGGCCTTGCCGCGCCCGCTGGCCGGCAGTTCCCACGGGGCGACCTGGTCGACCACGCCGTCGCGGCCGAGCCTGATGCGCCACTGCAGCGTCTTTTGCTCGGCGCCGGTGCTGCTGGTGCCGCGCGCCTCGCCCAGCGCAGCAATCGATGCCAGCGCGTCGCGCCAGCTTTCGCTGGCGGCGCCGAAGCAGCCCGCCGGCGCCACGCTGGCACGGCCTTCGGCGCCGGCCACGTGCAGGCCCAGGCGTTCGGCGGCCTGGCGCGCCAGATCGGCCAGCAGCCACTGGCCACGCGCGTCGAGCGTCTCGACCGTCGCGGCTACCGTGGCCGGCGTCCAGCACGGTGTCTTCTGGCCCAGCCAGCCAGACAGCAGCAGCCGCGTGCCGAGCAGCTCGTCGTAGTCGGTCTGGGGCCAGGACGGCCGCTCATGACCCAACGAGTCGGCTTCCAGGGTCTGGTCACCCAGGCGCACCGCGGCGGCATGCGCCCACAGCCCCCAGTTGGTGTCGGGCGACGGGTTGCGTGAGCCCGACTCGGCGATGCAGAACTTGCGCGCCGCCGTCCACGCCGCGGCGTTGGGCTGCATCAGCAGCGCCAGCGCGTACAGCCACATCAAGCGGTAAGGCGCAGCGCCGCGGCGCTGCTTGATCGCGCGCTGCAGCGCCTTGTAGTGCTCACTGAAGGCGGTGGCCGCGGCGGCCCAGTGGCCGTCGAGCGCCTGCAGCGCGGCGTTGAACAGGGGGCTGGAGTGCATGGCGTCCAGCCCGGCCAGCGCCTGCACCACGCCGGCGCGGTCGCCGCGCTGCAGCCGGCGCTCGGCCAGCTTCATCCGCAGCGAGGCGCTGAGCGCCGCGGGCTCGCGCGCGAGTTGCGCCTCGGTCCAGTCGAGCAGCGGCTGCCAGATCGGGTTGCCGACACCGAGCGCGCGGTCGATCAGCTCGATCAGGCCGCTGCGCAGGCGCGGCTCCATGCGCTCGAACAGCACCGGCACGAAAGGGCTGCACAGCGCCTGCGCCAGTTCGGCCGGGCCGAGCGCGCCGCGCACGCTGCTGACGCATGCGTTGAATGCCGCCGAATCGAGCCCGCCACCCAGCAGCAGCAGGCGCAGCCAGGCGACGGTGTGCGCGCGCTCGCTGAAGTAGGCCATCGGCTGCGGCCGGCTGCCGGGCTCGCCGGGGGCGCCGCAGTGCGCCCACAGCCATTGCCCGTGGTAGCGCGGGGCGTCGTCGGCCAGCAGCAGCGTGGTCAGACGCTGCTGCGCGGCGTCATCGGTGGCCGCATGACCCTGGCCTTCGTCCAGGCTGATGCGGTCGCTGTCACGCAGCGCCTTCAGCGCCGCCGTCACCTCGGGAAGGGTGAGCCGGGCGCCGCGCTCGCTGCGCTGGTCAAGCGTGCGCAACAAGTGCATCAGGAAGGCCTTGGGCCGCGGGCTGCCGGCCAGGCACAGCGCGTCGTAGACCGCCTCGACACCGGCCGCCGACACCTCCGGCTGCGCGGCGGCCGGCCCGGGGGCTGCGGCAGCGCGCGATGGCGGCTCCTTGGGGCGTTTGCCCAGCGGCAGGCCGTAGAGGTTGACGAAGCCGGGCGGCGGATTGAACTTCATGGACTTGAGGATTATCAAGCCCCGGCAAGCCGCGGTTGGAGGCGCGTCAATCGCTGGCGAGGCCCGGCGCCGAAGATGCGCCTACACCGGCTCAACGAGGAGACAGGCATGCAGGCCGATCTGGTTTCGCGCATCGCGCAGCACCCGAAGTACCAGGAACTGAAGGCCAAGCGCACGAGCTTCGGCCTGTGGCTGACGCTGGCGATGATGGTCGTCTACTACGGCTTCATCCTGCTCGTGGCCTTCAACAAACCACTGCTCGCCACCCGGCTGGGCGAGGGTGTGATGACGGTCGGCATGCCGCTGGGTCTGGCGGTGATCATCTTCACGGTCGTCATCACCGCGGTCTATGTGTGGCGCGCCAACCGCGAGTTCGACGCCTTGACCGAAGAAGTGCAGAAGGCGGTGCTCAAGTGAACCCCGTCCTGCGCAAGACCCTGACCCTGGCGGCGCTGGTGGCCACTGCCGGCGCCGCCTGGGCGGCCGGCGCCGACCTCGGCCAGGCGCAGAAGCAGGCCACCAACTGGACGGCCATCGGCATGTTCGGC
>JBBQOR010000565.1:0-2356 GCA_038331055.1 Burkholderiales bacterium | reverse complement strand
GCCTGGCCCGCATCCACGAATATGCGGGGGGTGAACGCGCCCGGTTTGATGCGCCGCCTGGTGCAGGACGCGGTGATCCGCAACCTGCAGACCCTCGCCGAATCAAGCCATCGACTCTCGACTGAAATCAAGCTGACCAAGCCCGAAGTCCCATGGCGTGAACCATCCGGGTTCCGCAACGTGATCGTGCTCGGCGACCTGGGCGTTGACGCCTGGCCTTCGAGGATGCCGTCGGCTGCCGCGACATCGCGCCCGACGCGCGCTGATGTCGTCGCGTCGCTCGCGTCTGGAGACCGGAGAGCCGGCAAGTATCGGGCGGCTTGCGCGGTGGGTGGTGTGCGGGTGGTGGGCTTTGAGCTCGCCGCGCTGGGCTGATCAGGCCATCTTGACGGCCGTGCCGCTGACGGCCACCATCATCATGCCGTTGGTCTCGCCGAGCACCGCGTAGTCGAACTCGATGCCGACGACGCCGTCGGCGCCGAGTTCACGTGCGGCCTCGATCATGTCCTTCAGCGCCGCGTCGCGCGCCCCCGAGAGCGCCCGCTCGTAGCCGCCGGCGCGGCCGCCGACCACGTCGCGCACCGAAGAGAACATGTCGCGAAAGATGTTGGCGCCGATGATCGCCTCGCCGTTGACCACGCCGAGAAACCTTTGCACCTGCTGGTCGCCGCTGCCCGGCACCACGGTGGCAAGGAAGAAGCCATCGGCATCTTTGGAGAACCAGCCCATCACGCACCTCCTTGGATCGAACAGGGTGCGCCGACGATAGCCCCAGCGCGTGGCTGCTGCCGCCTCGCGTACAGTGAAAGCCCCGCCGCCTGCGCGGCACCACGCAGAGACCCGCCGATGAGCTCACACGCCGCCGACTACGCCAGCCCCAGCGTCACACGCCTGCGCGAAGACCTCGCGCTGGCCTTGCGCGCCGCCGCCCACCACGGGCTGGCCGAAGGCATCTGCAACCACTTCAGCGCCGAGCTGCCCGACGGCAGCGGACGCTTCCTGCTCAACCCGCAGGGACTGCTGTGGAGCGAGGTCGGCGTCGACGACATCGTGCTCGTCGACACGCATGGTGAACGCCTGGCAGGCCGTCATCCGGTCGAGGCGACCGCCATGTTCATCCACGCCGCGGTGCACCGCGTGGCGGGCAAGGCCTGCGTGCTGCACACCCACATGCCGCACGCCACCGCGCTGACGCTGACGGCCGCGCGTGCACTCGATCCGGCGCTGTCGCAGACCGCGATGCGCTTCGTCGGCCGCGTGGCGGTCGACCCGCACTACAACGGTCTGGCGCTGGATGTGGCCGAGGGCGAGCGCATCGCGCGCGCGATGGGCGGCGCCGACATCGCCTTTCTCGCCAACCACGGCGTGATCGTCTGCGGGCCGCGCATCGACCATGCCTACGACGACCTGTACTACCTCGAGCGCGCCTGCCAGGTGCAGTGGCTGGCGCAGGCCAGCGGTGTGCCGTTGGCGCCGGTGGCGCAGCCGCTGGCGGCCGCCGTGGCGGCGCAGATCCAGGGCGAACGGCTGCAGTCCGAGCTGTACTTCGAAGCGCTGCGGCGCACGCTTTGAGCGCCCACCCAGGAGCCGCTGCCATGAGCCCCGAGTCCGACGCATTCGCTGCCGCGCGCAGCTTCCTGCTCGAGCACCGCGGCCGCCATGCCGACGCCGTCACCGGCTTCCGGTGGCCGGTGCTGCAGCAGTTCAACTGGGCGCTCGACTGGTTCGACCGGCACGCCCAGGGCAACGAACGCAGCGCGCTGTGCGTGATCAACGAGGACGGCAGCGAAGAGCGGCTGAGCTACGCGCAGATGAGCCGGCGCTCGAACCAGGTGGCCAACCACCTGCGCGCGCTCGGCGTGCGGCGAGGCGACCGCATCCTGCTGATGCTGCCCAACGTGGTGCCGCTGTGGGAAGTCACGCTGGCGGCCATCAAGCTCGGCGCGGTGGTCAGTCCGGCCACCACACTGCTCAACGGCGCCGACCTGCAGGACCGCATCACGCGTGGCGCGATGAAGCATGTGATCGCCGAATCGGCCACCGCGCCGCGCTTCGATGACGTGCCGGGCGGCTACACGCGCATCGCTGTCGGTGCGGCGATTCCGGGCTGGCACGACTTCGCCGCCAGCGCCGGGGCCAGTGTCGACTTCGTGCCCGACGGCGCGACGGCCGCCACCGACCCGCTGCTGCTGTACTTCACCTCGGGCACCACCGCGCTGCCCAAGATGGTGCTGCACACGCATCAGAGCTACCCGGCGGGCCACCTGTCGACGATGTACTGGCTGGGTCTGCGGCCGGGCGACGTGCACCTGAACATCAGCTCTCCCGGTTGGGGCAAGCACGCCTGGAGCAGCTT
>JBBQOR010000564.1:0-2366 GCA_038331055.1 Burkholderiales bacterium | reverse complement strand
AGGTCGGGTTGTTCGCCGAAGGCGCAGCGCTCACCGCTGCCGCCGGCCACTTCGTGCATGTCTACGTCGACCGCGCGACAAGGCGCCCCACCACGCTGCCGCCCGCCTTGCTCAGCGCGCTGCAACCCCTGCAAGATCCTGCATGACCCCCACGCCAGAGACCACTGCGGCCGTCGACGCCGCGATCCGTTCGCGCCATTCGATGCGCGCTTTCCTGCCCAAACCGGTGCCGCGCGAGACCATCGAAGACATCCTGGGGCTGGCCGCACGTGCGCCTTCGGGCACCAACACGCAGCCCTGGAACGTGGTGGTGCTCACTGGTGCTGCGAAGGCGGCGCTGTCGGCGAAGATCCGCGCCGCCTACGACGACCCGGTCGAACGTGCGCGCCACCAGGAACCGTATGCCTACTACCCGGTGGAGTGGACATCGCCCTACATCGACCGCCGCCGCAAGGTGGGCTGGGACCTGTACGGCCTGCTCGGCATCGGCAAGGCCGACAAGGCCCGCATGCACGAGCAGCATGGGCGCAACTACGCTTTCTTCGACGCGCCGGTGGGCCTGATCTTCACCATCGACCGCGTGTTGCAGCAGGGCAGCTGGCTGGACTACGGCATGTTCCTGCAGAGCCTGATGGTGGCGGCGCGTGCGCGCGGGCTGCACACCTGCCCGCAGGCAGCTTTCACGCAGTTCCACCGCGTGATTTCCGAGCACCTGTCGCTGCCGCCCGAGCGCATGGTGGTGTGCGGCATGTCGCTGGGCTGGGCCGATCCGCAGGCGGTGGAGAACAGGCTCGTCACCGAGCGTGCGCCGGTGGCCGACTTCGCCGAGTTCAGGACGTGATGCCGCTGCGCCGACGGTGGCGCGCTGCGCTTTTGCCTTTTCTGATGGCGCCGACACTGGCCCAGGCGGCCGACCTCGACGGCAGTCGCTTCAGCGCCTGGTGGGGGCTGCCCTTCGCCGGCATGCTGCTGTCGATTGCGCTGCTGCCCCTGCTGACGCCGATCTTCTGGCACCACCACTTCGGCAAGGTGGCGGCCGGCTGGTCGCTGGCCTTCCTGCTGCCCTTCGCGGCCGTTTACGGCGCTGGCGCCATGGGCGCCGCCTTCGCGCATGCGCTCCTGGCCGAGTACCTCCCGTTCATCATCTTGCTCACCGCGCTGTTCACCGCCGCCGGCGGCATCTACATCCGCGGCAACCTGCGCGGCAGCCCCGGGTTGAACACCGCACTGATGGCCATCGGCGCTGTGCTCGCCAGTTTCATGGGCACGACAGGCGCCTCGATGCTGCTGATCCGCCCGCTGATCCGCGCCAACGACGACCGCAAGCACTGCGCCCATGTGGTGGTGTTCTTCATCTTCATCGTCAGCAACGCCGGCGGCTCGCTCACGCCGCTGGGCGACCCGCCGCTGTTCCTCGGCTTCCTCAAGGGCATCGAGTTCTTCTGGACCATGAAACACATCTTCCCGCAGACGCTGTTCCTGGTCGGCTCGCTGCTGGCCGTCTTCTACGCACTCGACACCCGGATGATCCGCCGCGAGGGCGTCAGGCCCGTCGACCCGACCCCCACCTCAGGCCGGGGTGCCGAGCGCCTGGGCCTCGACGGGGCTGTCAATCTGGTGCCACTGCTGATGATCATGGGCCTGGTGCTGACCAGCGGCGTGTGGAAGCCCGGCGTGGCTTTCGATGTCTTCGGCACCGAGGTGCCGCTGCAGCAACTGGTGCGCGACGGCGCGCTGCTCGCCGTGATCGCGCTTTCGCTGGCCATCACGCCCCAGGCTGTGCGCGCGGCCAACCAGTTCTCGTGGGCGCCGATGCAGGAGGTGGCCAAGCTCTTCATCGGCATCTTCCTGACCATGGTGCCGGTGCTGGCCATACTGAAGGCCGGCGAGGCCGGTGCCTTTGCCGCCGTGGCGCGCGCCGTCACCGGCGCCGACGGCCAGCCGCTGCCCTGGGCCTACTTCTGGTTCAGCGGCGTGCTCAGTTCGTTCCTGGACAACGCGCCCACTTACCTGGTCTTCTTCAACCTCGCCGGCGGCGACCCGCAGGTGCTGATGACCACGCTCGCGCCGACACTGGCCGCCATCTCGGCGGGCTCGGTGTTCATGGGCGCCAACACCTACATCGGCAACGCGCCCAACTTCATGGTCAAGGCCATCGCCGAGGACCGTGGCGTGCGCATGCCCAGCTTCTTCGGCTACATGCTGTGGTCGGGCGCGGTGCTGCTGCCGCTGTTCGTCGTCATGGCCTTCATCTGGTTCCGCTGATCCCATGTCCGCAAGTTCGTCCACCAGTTCGAAGCCCGCTGTCCTGATCGCGCGCGCGGTCTTTCCCGACGTAACCCGGCGCCTCGCCGGTCACTTCGAGG
>JBBQOR010000563.1:0-2366 GCA_038331055.1 Burkholderiales bacterium | reverse complement strand
GCGCGGCTTCACCCTCAAGTGGTATTACGCGCTGGCCAACGACAAGGAAATCCTCGGCGGGCTGTGGCTGTCGCTCAAGATCGCCTTCTTCACGGCCTGCGCCTCGGTCGTGCTGGGCACGCTGGCCGCTTTCGCGCTGGTCAAGTACCGGCGCTTTCGCGGCCGCACGCTGTTTTCCGGGCTGGTGTCGGCGCCGCTGGTGATGCCCGAGGTGGTGGTCGGCCTGTCTCTGCTGCTGATGCTGGTCAGCGTGCAGCGCGCGCTGGGCTTTCCTGAGCGCGGCATGGCCACCATCTGGCTCGGTCACCTGCTGCTGGGCATGGCCTATGCCACGGTGGTCATCCAGGCGCGGCTGTCGGACATGAACCCGCAGCTCGAAGAAGCCGCGCTCGACCTCGGCGCCCGCCCGTCGCAGGTGTTCTGGCTCGTCACGCTGCCGCTGATCGCACAGTCGATCATCTCGGCCTGGCTGCTGACCTTCACCATTTCGCTGGACGACGTGGTCATCTCGGCCTTTCTCTCGGGCCCGGGGTCGACCACGATGCCGCTGGTGATCTTCTCGCGCGCCCGCCTCGGCCTGAACCCGAGCGTGAACGCGGTCGCCACCATCGTCATCGCCATCGTCGCCGTCGGTGTCGTCATCGCCAGTTACCTGATCGCGCGTGGCGAGCGCCAACGTGCCCAGGAAATGGCCGCCGCCACGCGCGCCTGAGACGCCCTGCCCAAAAGTCACTCATCGAGGAGATCCAACGATGTACTCGCCCGCCCTCAAGACCTTCGGCACGTTGTCGGTGCTGTCCGCAACGCTGCTGGCCGCCTTCCCGGTTGCCGCCCAGAGCAACGCCGAACTACTGCAAGAGTTGCGCGCCCTGCGTGATCGCGTGCAGCAGCTCGAACGCAAGCTGCAGGGCACGCCCGCAGGCACGCCGCCCACCGGCCAGTGGGGCATGACGCCCGAACAGTCGCGGGAACTCAACCGCCTCGTCGTGAAGACCGAGTCGCTGGAAGACTCGCGCGAGGCCGCGGGGTTGAAGAACCTCAGCATCTCGGGCTACATCGACCCGGTGTTCATCCACAACCGGGCGCAGAACCGTAGCGGCTTCCAGCTGCTCAACCCGGTCAGCAGCGATGGCTACAACTACGACAACTCGTACTTCGGCGCGGCAGTGATCGACTTTCGCAAAGAGACCGATGACGGCATCAAGTGGCGCTTGACGCTCGCGCCGAGCCGCGGTGTCGGCGCGGTGATGAACGGCGACTCGCCGGTGCACGAGGCCAGCGTCTCGATCCCGCTGGGCGGCCTGCAGACGAGGCTGATCGCGGGGCAGATCCCTGACTGGTCGGGCTACGAGTTCCTGCCCGCCCCGCAGAACAAGCTGATCACGCACAACCTGCTGTTCGACTTCACGCTGCCCACCGCCTACACCGGCGTCGGCATCGAGCTGACGCGCGGCAAGTGGCTGAGTAAGGCGATGCTGGCCAACATGAACGCATCGAAGCGCGGCGCCGGCGAGAGCGCGCCGGTGCTGACCTACCGCGTGGACTACGCGCGCGGCGAGTTCGCCGGCTTCGGCTTCGCCGGCGTGCACGGCAAGGCCGCCAACTTCCGCGGCGACGACGGCGTCGGCAACCCGGTCACCGGCAACCCGTACAGCCTGGCAGACAGCAACGTCAACCTGTTCGAGGTCGACGGTTACTTCATCCGCGGCGACTGGACCATGCAGGGCCAGCTGAGCTACGGGGCGCAGAAGCACGCGGCGATCACGGCCGACCCGGTAAGCGGCGAGTTGCGCGACTCGCGCTGGTGGGGTATGTCGGCGCTGGCCGCCTACAAGTTGTCTCCGCGCCTGGAGAGCGTGCTGCGCGTCGATTACCTGGAAAACAAGAAGAACGGCGGCGGCCTGCTGGGCTACACCTTCGCCGACGCGCGCAACGGCATCGGGCCCGACCCGATGGGCGACCCCGAGGTCGGTGCCAACCGCACCGCGCTGTCCCTGGGCATGTCGTATCTGCTGTACATGAACACCACGCTGAAGGCCGAATACCGGATCGACCGCGCCAGCCAGCCGGTCTTCGTCTATTTGAAGGACGGCAGCATGCGCCGCTCCAATCAGCTGTTCGGCGCTTCGGTGGTGGTGGCCTTCTGACCGACACCGCAGACACTGCAGACACCGCCGACGGAGACAGCACGGCCCTGCTGCAGCAGCGGCTGGCAGCCCACGGCGTACACACGTTGCTCGTGCAGTTCACCGATGTGCAGGGTGTCGCCAAAGGCAAGTGGGTGCCGCTGGCCCAGTTGGCCGCGGTGCTGCAGGTGGGGGCAGGCTTTGCCGGTCCCTCGATCCGCGGCACCGGCCTGCCGCGCA
>JBBQOR010000562.1:0-2391 GCA_038331055.1 Burkholderiales bacterium | reverse complement strand
ATTAACATGCGTGCCTGGTGTTCAGACTTGTGATCTTCCTATCTCCGGCTATCAAGCGGGGGCGGGCGCGCGCCGGGCCTCCTCTTTGTTGCTGCTGCGCGATGGCGACAGCGGCCTGGAAGTGCTGATGCTGCGCCGCGCCGAGCGCGACGGTGATCTGCGCAGCGGCGCGGCGGTCTTCCCCGGCGGTGTGCTCGACGCGCGCGACCGCGACGCGCACCGCTGGTGCCTGGGCCCGACCGATGCCGACGCCAGCGCGCAGCTCGGGCTGGCCGAGGGCGGGCTCGACTATCTTGTCGCGGCGGTGCGCGAGGCCTTCGAAGAGGTCGGCCAGCTGCTGGCCGTGCACGCCGACGGCCGGCCGCTGCAGCCGACGCCGGAGCTGCACGCCGCGCTGCATCCCTGGCGCTCGCGGCTGAACGACGGCCACGCGTCCGTGGCCGAGCTGTGCGCCGAGTTCGACCTGCGGCTGGACCTGCGCGGCCTGGCCTACACCAGCCATTGGCTGACGCCCCCGGGCGTGCCCAAGCGCTTCGACACGCGCTTCTTCACCGCGCCGGCCCCGGTGGGCCAGCAGGCCGAGGCCGACTACGGCGAGGCGGTCGAGCTGATGTGGCTGACCGCGGCGGCGGCGCGCGACCCGGCCCGTGGCTTGAAGCTGCTGCCGGTGACCGACCGCCTGCTGCACGCGCTGGGCCGGCATGCGACCACCGAAGCCGCGCTGGCCGAGGTGCGACAGCTGCGCGTGGTGCCGCTGGTGATGCCGCATCGGGCATTGGGGCGCAAGGGCCTGCGTATCCTGATGCCCGATGACCCTGCCTATGCCGAGGTGGCCCGGCTGGATCCACTGGGCCGCGCCGACGTGTCGTGCGAGATCGTGCCCGGCGTGCCGGTGCGGCTGTCGCCGCGCGTGATCCGGCTGACCGCGCCCAACCCCGGCATGATGACCGGCCCGGGCACCAACACCTACTTCGTCGGCGGTGGCGAAGACTGGACGGTGATCGACCCCGGGCCGGCTGACGCGTTGCATCTGCAGGCGATGCTGGCCGCGGCGCCCGGACGCATCACGCGCATCATCGCCACCCACACGCACATGGACCATTCACCGGGCGCTGCCGCGCTGGCCGCGGCGACCGGTGCAGAACTGCTGGGCCGCCGCGCGCCGCCGCACGGCGGGCAGGACCAGAGCTTCGCCCCGGCGCGTGAACTGGCGCACGGCGAACGGCTGGCGGTGGGGGGTGGCGGGGGCGGCACGCTGCGCGTGATCCACACGCCGGGCCATGCCTCCAACCATGTATGCCTGCTGCTCGAAGAGGAGAAGACGCTCTTCACGGGCGACCATGTGATGCAGGGCTCGACGGTGGTCATCAACCCGCCTGACGGCGACATGGTGGCCTACCTGCGTGCGCTGGCTGGCCTGCTCGAAGAAGACCTGGACTGGCTGGCCCCGGGCCACGGCTTTCTGGTGGCGCAGCCGCATGCCGTGGTGCGCGCGCTCATCGAACACCGGCTGCGGCGCGAGGCCAAGGTGGTCGAGGCCTTGCGCCAGGCCGGCCCCGGCGCGATCGACGCGCTGCTGCCGCAGGCCTATGCCGATGTGCCCGCAGCGCTGCACCCTGTGGCGCGGCGCTCGCTGCTGGCGCACCTGCTGAAGCTGCAGGCGGACGGACAGGCCCGGCTTGATGGTGAGGTGTGGGCGCTGGCCTGAGGCCGGACGACCCGGCGACGACTCAACCCGTGGCAGCCGAAGCCGCCGAAGCCGCCTGCCAGCGCCCGTCGACCAGCAGTTCGTGCGGCCCGAAGCCGGCCTTGTAGGCCATCTTCGGGCTCTGCGCGATCCAGTAGCCCAGGTACAGGTGGGGCAGTTTCAGCGCCTTAGTCTGCTCGATCTGCCACAGCACGCTGTAGGTGCCGTAGCTGGCCCGGCTGTCGGGCTCGTAGAAGGTGTAGACGGCGGAGATGCCGTCGTTGAGCACGTCGACGATGGAGACCATCTTCAGTGCCCCGGGCTGCCCGTCGATGGCCGGTGCGCGGAACTCGACCAGCCGCGAGTTGACGCGGCTTTGCAGCAGGAACTGGGTGTACTGGTCGACGCTGTCGTGGTCCATGCCGCCGCCGGCGTGGCGCCCGCTCTGGTAGCGCAGATACAGCTGGTAGTGCTCAGGCACGAAGCACAGCCGCAGCACGCGGGCCTGCAGTGTGCCGTGTACCTTGTGCGCACGGCGCTGGCTGCGTGAGGGCACGAAGCTCTGCACCGGCACCCGCAGCGGCACGCAGGCGCGGCAGCTGTCGCAATAGGGACGGTAGGTGAACATGCCGCTGCGCCGAAAGCCGTTGGCCACCAGGCCCGAGTAGGCGTCGGCGTTGATCAAATGGCTGGGCGTGGCCACC
>JBBQOR010000561.1:0-2393 GCA_038331055.1 Burkholderiales bacterium | reverse complement strand
CGAGTGGGTCGAGCGCAAGCGCGCCTGGGTGCATGCCCAGAGTGGCGGGCGCATCGGCTACCTGCACCTGCCCGACATGATGTCGGCCGGCTTTGCCGAGTTCCACCGCTACTTCTTCCGCGAATCCGACCGCGACGGCCTCGTCGTCGACCTGCGCTACAACCGCGGCGGCCACGTCTCTTCGCTGCTGCTGGAGAAGATCGCGCGCCGCCGCATCGGCTTTGTGATGGCGCGCTGGGCGCGGCCCTCGCCCTACCCTGAAGAAGCGCGCGCCGGCCCGGTGGTCGCGCTGACCAACGAGCATGCCGGCTCTGACGGCGACATCTTCTCGCATGGCTTCAAGCTGATGAACCTGGGCACGCTGGTGGGCACACGCACCTGGGGCGGCGTGATCGGCATCTGGCCGCGCCACGAACTGGTCGACGGCAGCACCACCACGCAGCCCGAGTACTCGTTCTGGTTCAAGGACGTCGGCTGGGGCGTCGAGAACCACGGCACCGATCCGCAGATCGAGGTGGACAACGCGCCGCAGGACAGCGCAGCCGGCCACGACCGCCAGCTCGAGGTGGCGCTGGCCACGGTGCAGCAGGCGATCGAGCGCGAGGGCGTCAGCCGCCCGGCGTTCACCGCGCGGCCGGTGCTGGCGCGGCCACCCTTGCCGCCCCGCGGCTGAGAGCCGCTGCCGATGGCCCTCTTTCCGCAGGGCCTCGGCCACGTGGATGCGCGCTGCAATGCCGGCGAGCGCCGCCTGCTGCATCAGCTCAAGCGCTGCCTGAGCGACGACTATCTGGTCTGGCACGACATTCCGATCGGCCCGAAGGCGCGCCAGCCCGACTTCGTCGTGCTCAGCCCGCGCTGGGGCCTGCTGCTGCTGGAAGTCAAGGACTGGAAGCGCAGCACGCTGGGCACGGCGACGCGCGATGCGGTCGAGCTGAACACCCCGCGCGGCCGCGTGACGCAGGCGCACCCGCTGCGCCAGGCGCGCGACTACGCGTTCGAGCTCGTGCACCTGATGCAGCACGACCCCGCGCTGGTGCACGCCGACGGCCCGTTTGCCGGCCGGCTGCTGTTTCCCCACGGCTGGGGCGCGGTGCTGTCGGGCGTGCGCCGCAGCGAGGTGCAGGACACCGACTTCGACAGCGTGTTCCCGGCCGCGCGCACGCTGCTGCGCGAGGACCTGGCCGACGACCTGCCTGCCGAGCGCTTTCTGCACCGCCTGTGGGGGCTGTTCACCGTCAGCTACCCGTACACGCTGACGCTGCCGCAGCGCGACCGCATCCGCTGGCACCTGTTCCCCGAGATGCGCCTGCCCACGCAAGGCACGCTGAGCCTGGACGGCGAACCCGGCGAGGCGCCCGAGCTGCCCGACCTGATGCAGGTGATGGACCTGCAGCAAGAGCAGGTGGCACGCACTCTGGGCGAGGGCCACCGCGTCATCCACGGCGCGGCGGGCTCGGGCAAGACGATGATCCTGATCTACCGCGCACAGCTGCTGGCGGCGGCCGCGCGCGCCGATCGCCCGGTGCTGGTGCTGTGCTTCAACCGCACGCTGGCCGACCGCATCGAGGCGCTGCTGCGCCAGCGCGGCGTCGACGAGCGCGTGCAGGTGCGCACCTTCCACGCCTGGTGCCAGGACCTGGTGCGCAGCTACCAGCTGGACGTGCCACCGGCGCCTTCGGCCAGCGCGTACTTCGAAGCACTGGCCCGGGCGGTCGAGCGCGCGCTGCACACCGGCCGTCTGCCCGGTGGGCAGTACGCCGCGCTGCTGATCGACGAGGCGCATGACTTCGAGGACGCCTGGCTCGCGATGGCCACGCGCATGGTCGACCCGGCCACACGCAGCCTGCTCGTGTTGTACGACGACGCGCAGTCCATCTACCAGGGCCGGCGCCGCCGCCTGAACTTCTCTGCTGTCGGCATCGAAGCCCGCGGGCGCACCAGCATCCTGCGCCTGAACTACCGCAACACCGCCGAGGTGATGGCGCTGGCGGTGCTGGTGGCCGGCCAGCTGCTGCGGCCGAAGGCGCGCAGCGGCGCGGCGCCGGCCGACGGAGACAACGAAGCGGACGAAGAGGACGAAGTGCCGCTGGTGCAGCCGGCCAGCGCCGGGCGGCACGGCGCGCTGCCGGTGCTGCTGCGGGCCGCCGATGCCACACAAGAGGCCGAGCTGGTGGCCGAGCGCGTGCTGGCCGCCTGCGCCGGCGGCATGGCGCCAGACGAGATCGTCGTGCTGGCCCGTGCGCGGCACCTGTTGCGCCCCGTCGAGCAGGCGCTGCAGCGGCGCGCGCTGGCCTTCCAGTCGATGCAGACGCAGACCTTTCGCCGCTTCGACTGGCACACGCCGGCCATCCGGCTGCTGACCATGCACAGCGCCAAGGGGCTGGAATTTCCGC
>JBBQOR010000560.1:0-2394 GCA_038331055.1 Burkholderiales bacterium | reverse complement strand
TGCGCCGCCGTCGCACCTGCGGCGTGGCGGCGAAAAGTTCGGTCTCGGTGACGAACTGCAGCGCCACCGCCGGCAGGCCGGCCGGCTCATGCCAGAAGAAGCCTGCAGCCAGCGGCGCCGCGGTGATGGCCACGCGCTCATCGCCGGCCTCGAACTCGGCCAGCGTCGCCACGCTGGGCAGGTCGATGCGGTGGTCGCGCAGCAGCTCGAGCAGGCTCTCGCGCCGGCCTTCGCTCTCGGCCACCAGCAACACGCGGTGGGGCGTCTCGCGCAGGTGGCGCTCGAGGCTGGCCAGCGGCTCGGTGGCGCCGCGGTCGATGCTCAGGTCGGGCAGCGGCCGCGCCCAGGCCGTCTCGCCGGCACCGCGCAAGGCCAGCACCGGGTGCGGCTGCGTCGCGCCGAAGAACTCCTCGGGGCGCAGGAACAGGTCTTGTGGCGGCAGCAGCGGCCGTTCAGGGTCATGCTGCAGAAAGCGGTGGCGCTCGCGCGTGTCGACCCAGTAACGCTCCAGCGCCGCGTCCACCTCGCCGTGCAGCACCACCGTGGCGGTCTCGCCCAGGTACTCGAAGACGGTGGCAGTGCGCTCGAAGAACAGCGGCAGGTAGTACTCGATGCCGCCGCTGGCCACACCGCTGCCGATGTCCTTGTACGGCCGCGCCCGCGTCGGGTCGCCCTCGATGCGCTCGCGCCAGCGGGCGCGAAACGCGGTGCGCGCGGCCTCGTCGAGCGGGAACTCGCGCCCGGGCAGCAGGCGCACGGCGGGCACCGGATACAGGCTGCGCTGGCTGTCGGGGTCGAAGGTGCGGATCGAGTCGACCTCGTCGCCGAACAGGTCGACGCGGTAAGGCACCGGGCTGCCCATCGGGAACAGGTCGATCAGCCCGCCACGCACGGCGTACTCGCCCGGGCTGACCACCTGGCTGACATGCTGATAGCCGGCCAGCGTGAGTTGCGCCTTCAGCCGCGCTTCGTCGAGCTTCTCCTTCTGGCGGAAGTTGAAGGTGGTGGCAGCCAGGAAAGACGGTGGCGCCAGCCGCGTGAGCGCGGTGGTCGCCGGCATCAGCACCACGTCGACATCCCGCTGAAGCACGCGCCACAGGGTGGCCAGCCGCTCGGAAATCAGGTCCTGGTGCGGGCTGAAGGTGTCGTAGGGCAGCGTCTCCCAGTCCGGGAACTGGGCCACGCGCAGGGCGGGGTCGAAGAAGGGCAGTTCATCGGCCAGCCGCTGCGCGTCGGAGGGCTCGGCAGTGACGATGGCCAGCGCCGTGCCGGTGCCCGCGCAGCGGCGAGCGAGCTGCGCCAGCAACAGCGCGTCGGCCGAGCCGGTGGGGCGCGACAGCGTGAAGCGCTTGCCGGGGTGAAGCGCGGGTGACTGCATAGAGCGGCAGATTCTAGGAGCCGGCTGATGACGCTGCTCGGCGGGCCGCCGGCATAGACTTCATCGGTCGACGCCCCATTGCCGCCTGTGCCCTGAGCCATCCAGAGTGACCCGCCTGTTCGCCCTCGTTCCCTGCGCCGGCAGCGGCCAACGCGCCGGCACGCCGCTGCCCAAGCAGTACGCACCGCTGGCCGGCCGCACGGTGGTGGCGCACACGCTGGATGCGCTGCTGGCAGTGGCGCGGCTGCATGCGGTGCTGGTGGTGGTGGCCCCGCAGGACGACCTCTTCGCGCGCCATGCCCCGCGCTTCAGCGGCGCGCGCGCCTGGCTGGCGCGCTGCGGTGGCCCCACGCGTGCCGCCACGGTGGCGGCAGGGCTGGCCGAACTGCGCGCCCGCGGCGCTGCCGACGACGATTGGGTGCTGGTGCACGACGCCGCGCGCTGCCTGCTGCAGCCGGCCTGGGTGGATCGGCTGATCGACGGCTGCGCTGACGATGCGGTGGGTGGCCTGCTGGCACAACCGCTGGCCGACACGCTCAAACAAGACGACGGTGATGCGGCGGTGCTGCGCGTCGCCGGCACGACAGACCGCCGCGGCAAGTGGGCCGCGCAGACGCCGCAGATGTTTCGTTTGGCGCTGCTGCAACGCGCGCTGTTGGCGGCCGGCGACGCGGTGACCGACGAATCCAGCGCGGTCGAGGCGCTCGGGCTGGCGCCGCGGCTGGTGCGCGGCGAGTTCGAGAACCTCAAGCTGACCTGGCCGCAAGACTTTGCGCTGGCAGAACGGCTGATCGGCACACGCGAGCGGCGGGCGGGATGAGCAGCCTGCGCATCGGCGAGGGCTGGGACACGCACCGGCTGGTCGAGGGCCGGCCGCTGATGCTGGGCGGCATCCATGTGCCGCACAGCCATGGCCTGCTCGGGCACTCTGACGCCGACGCGCTGCTGCACGCCATCACCGACGCGCTGCTGGGTGCGGCGTCGCTGGGCGACATCGGCCGGCACTTTCCGGATAC
>JBBQOR010000559.1:0-2395 GCA_038331055.1 Burkholderiales bacterium | reverse complement strand
TGGCGTTGCGCCCGCCGCCTGCGGCCTGCGCCTGTTCGAAGTACGCCTGCGCGCGCTGACGCGTGCCGCCCGGCCGTGCCGCCTCGAGCGTGCCCATCAGCGAGGCCAGCGCGCCGTCGCCGTGCGCCGGCTCGGCGGCATAGGCGAGGCCGGCCAGGCGGACGGCCGCGGGCAGGTCGGCCACCAGATCGGGTCGGTCGGTGGACAGCGCGATCTGCGCCGCCCAGGCAGCCGCGGCCCAGTAGGCCAGCCCGATCTCGTCCGGCGCCAGCATGGCCAGCGATGCCGTGGAGCCTTCACGCAGCACAGCCAGCAGCCCCGGCCGGCCGGTCTGCAAGGCCGTCATCGCATGGCCGCGCGCCCGTCCGTACAAACGCGCAGCGCGCTCGCGCAGGCGCTTGGCGGCGCGCGCGTCGCTGTCTTGCACGCGGTCGGCGTCGAAAGCGACGAAGGCGTACGCGTACTGCGTGAAGCCGGCCGACACGGCGGTGGCCAGGGCCCGATGGGCCGGCCTTTGCCGCAGAATTGACTCCGTCAGCTTGAGGTGGTAGGCCGCAGCATCGCGCGCCAGTTGCAGGTCGTCTTCGTCGTCGGCGCCCTGCGCGGCCAGCGCGACCACGGCCTGGTCGAGCGCCCACTGGCGCGGCGAGGCACAGCCGGTGAACAGTGTGGACATCAGCGCGGACATCAGCGTGGACATCAGCGTGGACATCAGCGCGGCCACCGAGGCGAGCCCGGCGAGGCGCCTGCCGGGCCCTGCGCGGCGTCTGAGCTTCAACGGTCCGCAGCCGCCTGGTGCCTGCAGTGCCGTCGTCCCCGTCGTCGTCCCCGTCGTCGTCCCCGTCGTCACTCCCGTCGTCACTCCCGCCGTCACCACACGCGCACCATCCACCCGCCTCAGGAAGCCACGAAGCGAGTGAGCCTGACATGGGGTGTTGACCGCCGTGTGACGGTCGGCGCGCGCGCCGTCGCGTTCAGTCCACGCCGGCCCTCAGTCCGCCGGCTGCAGCCGGGCCACGCTGAGCAGCAGCCACTTCGCGCCGTGGCGGCCGAAGTGCACCTGCGCACGCGCATCGGCGTCTCTGCCTTCGAGCGTCAGCACCACGCCTTCGCCGAACTTGTTGTGGAAGACCGTCTGGCCGATGCGAAACGATCCGGCTAAGGCCATCGCGGCCGTCGGCGGAGGTGCCGCCATCGGCGCCGGCTCCACACGTCCGCTGCCCACGATGCTGCCCAGCCCGCCGCCGCGCTCCCAGGCGCTGCGGTATTGCTGCGCATAGCCGCTGGAGAAGCCGCCGGCCTTGGGCGTCAGCCACTTCAGCGTGGCCTCGGGCAGCTCTTCGAGGAAGCGGCTGCGCACGTGATAACGCGTCTGGCCGTGCAGCATGCGGGTCTGGCTGAAGCTCAGGTACAGGCGCTGGCGCGCGCGGGTGATGGCCACATACATCAGCCGCCGTTCTTCCTCCAGGCCGTCGGCGTCGGCCAGTGCGTTCTCGTGCGGGAACAGGCCCTCTTCGAGCCCGGTGATGAAGACGGCGTCGAACTCCAGTCCCTTGGCCGCATGCACCGTCATCAGCTGCACCGCGTCGACGCCGGCCTGCGCCTGGTTGTCGCCCGCCTCCAGCGCGGCATGGGTGAGGAAGGCGGCCAGCGGCGACATGATCTCGCCCGTCTCGGCGTCCGGCGCCGGCGCCTCGCCGCTGGTCAATGCGGGCGCGATGCCGGCGCCCTGCTCGTCCACCGGCAGCGCCACCGCGTCGCGGCCAAAGCCTTCCTGGGTGACGAAGGCCTCGGCGGCGTTGACCAGTTCCTGCAGGTTCTCGATGCGGTCCTGGCCCTCCTTGTCGGTGCGGTAGAAGTCCACCAGGCCGCTGTCATGCAGCATGTGCTCGATGATCTCGCGCAGCGTCAGCCCGCGCGTGGCCTCGCGCATCGCGTCGATGCGAGCGACGAACGCCGACAGGTTGGCGCCCGCCTTGCCCGGCACCGCGCCGACGCTCTGCGCCAGGCTGCGGGCGCTGGCCCGCGCGGCGTCCTGCAACTGCTCGACGCTGCGCGCGCCGATGCCGCGCGCGGGAAAGTTCACCACGCGCAGGAAGCTGGTGTCGTCGTTGGCGTTCTCGATCAGCCGCAGGTAGGCCAGCGCATGCTTCACCTCGGCGCACTCGAAGAAGCGTAGGCCGCCATAGACCTTGTAGGCCACGCCGGCGTTGAACAGCGCGCTCTCCAGCACGCGGCTCTGCGCGTTGCTGCGGTACAGCAGCGCGGTCTCGCTGCGCTTCATGCCGCCGCGGTGCAGGCCCTGCAGTTCTTCCAGCAGCCACTGCGCTTCGGCGAAGTCGCTGGTGGCCTCGTGCACACGCACCAGTTCTCCCGGGCCGGCCTTGGTGCGCAG
>JBBQOR010000558.1:0-2396 GCA_038331055.1 Burkholderiales bacterium | reverse complement strand
GGCACCATTGGCTGCTGGACGCATCAGGCTTATGACCAGGCTGGTTTTTTCGCCGCGCTCGGCTTCACAACCAGCTACTTCAACGCTGGCCCCGATTATCCTGCCGGCTTCTCCAGCCTGCTGGCGAACGGTAAAACCGTTACGGGTGGTGGCGCCACAGTCCCCGAGCCCTCAACGCTGGTACTTTTTGGCCTCGGCCTGGTCGGGCTCGCGTTCAGCCGTCGCACACGCGCCAGCTAATCGGCATTCGGCATCAGCAGCAACCCCCGCTACGGCGGGGTTTGCTTTTTGTGTGTCATGGATGAAAGCCTGACCCCGACGCTGCTCCGAGCCAAAGGAACCATGGGGTCAGGTTCATTTCCTGCAAATGGGTAAATGGACCCGACCTCTTTTGGTGGCGAACCCGACCCCTTTTGGTGGCGTCAGCGCGTGCGGTAGACCAGCACGTTGCCACCGCGCGGATCGCACACGAAGGCGTTCCCCTGATCGTCATCCGCCACGCAGTGCGAGTGCGCCGCCGCCGGCCAGGTGCCCAACGCGGTGAGCGTACCCGCCGCAGCCACGTCGAACACGGTGAGGTTCGCACTCTTGCCGGCCGGCACATACAGCCGGTGCAGCGCGGGGCTGTAGCTGATGATGTCGATGCCCTCGCCGGCAGTCGCGCTGGCGATCTGCTTGCCGCCGTGCGCGACGTCCAGCGTCACCACCTTGCCCTCGGTGCAGCCGACAAACAGGTGGGCATGCGCCTCGTCCAATGCCAGTCCGCGCGACCCCGTGCAGCTGTTTTTCCAGTGCGCCACCAGCGCGTGGCTGCGGGTGTCGATCGCCACCGTCTCGCTGCCCCAGAGGTTGGCGTAGGCGCGGTGCCGCGCCGGATCGAACACCAGCGACTCCGGCCCGCCGGGTACGGCGATGCTGGCGACCGCCGTCAACGCGGGCGCCGGCTTCTTGCTGAATCGGAACACCTGAATCTGCTTGGCATGCGGTTCGGTCACCCACACCTCGCTGGCCGACGCCAGATAGCGCACGTAGTCCGGCCCGCTGACCAGCGCCGTGCGATTGACCACCTTGCCGCTGTGCGCGTCGATCACCACCACCTGGGTCGGCGCGTGGTTGCTGGCGAACAGATAGCCGTCGCCGTAGCTGACCGAGGTGGTCGCCGCGTCGTGCGGCATCTGGCCGTCCGCCGCGGCTGCCGTGACGCCGACGATCTCCGAGGTCGCCAGGGTTGCCGGATCGATCAGCAGCAGGCTGCCGGTCTGCCCGGCCGGCACCACGATGCGACCCAGCGCCGGCACAAACGCGATGTCGTCCAGGTCCACGCCGGCGTGACCGCCGGGAATCGCGATGCTGATCGGCGCACGCGGAGCAGCGAGGGCAGCGCTGCTCAGCAGCGCAAGGGAGAGCAAACCTGCAAGCATGACTTTCAAGGCATCTACCTCGTCGTTGGAAAGGGAAGCCGTCGCGCACATCGGGGATGGCGCACCGTGCGCGATACAGCGCGAGCATGACACCACCGGGTCAGTCTAACCTCAGGCTGTCGTTTGCCAAATCGCAACTTCAGCGCTGCCGGCGCCCAGAAATTTGCAGCCCGTCGTGATGACGTTCGCTGACTCGCTGATCCACCGACATCGCGCGCTCACAGCGGCCTGCGCAGCTGAAAGCGCGCGTGCCACCGCCGGAAACGAAGGTCGGTGTCGACTTTCCATGAAAAGTACACTCTGCTCCATGTTTCGCCTCCGTCTCCCTTGACCACGAGTACCTCATGAACAAACAAGATCGCGAACTGAAGCAGGCCTGCCGTTTTGTGCTCGCCCGCCCGCTGCCGCCACCCGCCGCCGAAACTCTCGCGCGTCTTGCCGCGCACCCGGCCGCTGCGGAAGCCATCGATGACTATGGCGCCGGCGGCGCGGTCGCACGGCTGGAGCTGGCGACGACGCAGCGGCTGGGCAAGGACGCGGGGCTGTTCTTCATCAAGGGCGTCACCGCCCAGTTATGCGTGCTGCGCGCGCATGCGCAGGCGCGTGGCTGCCGCAACGTGGTGATCCATCCGATGAGCCACATGGACATCGACGAGGCCGGCGCGATCGAGCAGGTGACCGATCTCAAGGCGATCCGCCTGGGCCGGTCCGTGCCGTTCACGGCGGCGATGCTGGGGGCGCTGACCGAACCGCTGGCCGCGGTGGTGGTCGAGCTGCCGCTGCGCCGGGCCGGCTTTCTGCTGCCGGATATCGACGCCTTGCGCGCGATCTCGGCGTGGTGCCGCGAGCGATCCGTGCCGCTGCATTTAGACGGCGCACGAATCTGGGAAGCCGCCGCCGGTTACGGCGTGTCCGTGTCCGAACTGGCTGCCCTCGCCGACAGCGTCTACGTGTCGTACTACAAAGGCCTGGGTG
>JBBQOR010000557.1:0-2397 GCA_038331055.1 Burkholderiales bacterium | reverse complement strand
CTTCGGCCGACATGCGGTAGATCTGCGGCGCGCCGCCGCGGTCGCTGACGAAGTACAGGCGCCGGCCGTCGGGCGCGAACACCGCTTCGGTGTCGATCGCCGGGCTGTCGGTCAGCCGGCGCGGCATGCCGCCTTCGCGCGGCATCAGATAGAGCTGCGCCACGCTGTCACGCGACAGCGTCAGCGCCAACGTGCGGCCGTCAGGCGCCCAGGCCGGTGCGCTGTTCGATCCGCGAAAAGCCGCCAGCATGCGCCGCGTGCCGCTGGACAGGTCCTGCACCCAGACCATCGCCTTCTGCGCCTCGAACGAGACATAGGCCAGTTCGCGTCCGTCGGGCGCCCACGCCGGCGAGATGATCGGCTCGGCGCTGGCCAGCGCGGTCTGCGCACCTTCGCCATCGGCATCGGTGACCTGCAAAGTCCAGCGCCGGCCCTGGCGCACGACGAAGGCGATGCGGGTGGCAAAGACACCCGGCTCGCCGGTCAGCTTCAAGTGCACCGCGTCGGCCACACGGTGCGCGGCCAGCCGCAGGTCGCCGGCCGCCACCACCTGGCTCTGGCCCAGCAGTTCGGTGTTGCGCACCGCATCCCACAGGCGCACGCGCAACTCGAAGCGGCCGTCGGCCAGCCGCGACAGCGAGCCGCCGAGCAACGCGTCGGCGCCGCGCGCGCGCCACTCGCCCAGCACCGGCTGCGCGTTCTCGTCCACCGCCGCCGGGCTGTCGACGCTGCGAAAGACGCCGCTGCGCAGCAGGTCGGCGCGCACGATGGCCGCGATGGGCACGCCGGCCTCGCGCTCACCGCGCAGGTCGGGCACCGCGACCGGAATCTGCGTGGCGCCGACGCCAGAGATCTCGATCCTGAACTGTGCCTGCGCGCTGGCGGCCGCCAACCCGGCGGCACTGCCGGCAAAGGCTTGCAGCAAGAGGCGGCGGGTCCAGGGTGCGGCGGGCAACGTCATCAGCGGCAGGATTGTAGGCAGCGCACGCTGGTGGCAGGCCCGGCGGGGCCGTGCGGGCGGCCCGCGATAATCCCTGGCCCGCACCCGAAGCCCCGATGCCCAGCCTGCTGCAGCGATTCGCCCGCTTTTCGCCCTATCTTCGCAGCGGCCGGCTGGGCCTGCTGGCCGCGGGGCTGGGTTCGCTGCTCGGCGCGGCCACCGAGCCGCTGATCCCGGCACTGATGAAGCCGCTGCTCGATCAGGGTTTCGGCAGCGGCACCTTGCCGCTTTGGAGCATTCCGCTGGCCATCATCGGCCTCTTTGCGGTGCGCGGCGCGGCGGGCTTCGTGGCCCAGTACGGACTGGCCTGGACCGCGCAACGCGGCGTGCTCGAACTGCGCCGTGCGATGTTCGACCGCCTGACCGATGCGAAGCCCGCGTTGTTCGGCCAGCGCAGCGCCAGCGAGCTGACCAACATCGTGGTCTACGAGGTGCAGCAGGGCACGCAGATGCTGGTGGCCTCGCTGCTCACGCTGGTGCGCGATTCACTCACGCTGGTGGCGCTGCTGTCCTATCTGATGTGGCTGAACTGGCAGCTCACGCTGTTCGTCGCGCTGCTTTTTCCGGCGCTGGCCTGGGTCATGCGCACGGTGGGCCGGCGGCTGCACAAGTTGACGCTGGCCGGGCAGCAGGCCACCGACGAACTGGCCTATGTGGTGGAAGAGAACACGCTGGCCTGGCGCATCGTGCGACTGCACGGCGCCGCGCCGGTGCAGGCCGGGCGCTTCGTCTCGCGCAGCGAACTGCTGCGCCGGCTGATGCTCAAGGCGGTGGTCGCCAGCGCGACGACGACGCCGATCACCCAGGTGCTGGCCGCCATGGCCCTGTCGGCGGTGATCGTGGTGGCGCTGTGGCAAAGCGGCGGCGGCGGCGGCGGCGCCACGGTGGGCAGCTTCGTCGCCTTCATCACCGCGATGCTGATGCTGGTGGCACCGATCCGCCACCTGTCGGACGTGATGGCCCCGATCACGCGCGGGCTGGCGGCCGTCGAGCGCGGGCTCGATCTGGTCGAGCACACCCCGCGTGAACAGGGCGGCACGCATGCCGTGGCGCGCGCGCAGGGCGCGATCGACTTCGACGCCGTGACGCTGCGTTACCGCGCAGACGGCGTGCCGGCGGTGGATGCGCTGACGCTGCACGTGCGCGCCGGCGAGACGGTGGCGCTGGTCGGCCCGTCGGGCGCAGGCAAGACCACGCTGGTGAACCTGCTGCCGCGCTTCGTCGAACCCGATACCGGCCAGGTGCGTCTGGACGGCGTGCTGCTGGCCGAGTGGCAACTCGACGCACTGCGCCGGCAGTTTGCCTATGTCAGCCAGGACGTGGTGCTGTTCAACGACAGCATCGCAGCCAACGTGGCGCTGGGCAGCGCGATCACACGTGAGCAGGTGCGCGACGCG
>JBBQOR010000556.1:0-2399 GCA_038331055.1 Burkholderiales bacterium | reverse complement strand
CGGCCATCATCAGCGGGTAGTTCCAGGGTGCGATCTGGCCGATCACGCCCACCGGGTCGCGCCGGATCATGCTGGTGTAGCCGGCCAGGTATTCGCCGGCCAGCGGGCCCTGCAGCGTGCGCGCGGCGCCGGCGAAGAAGCGAAAGCAGTCGGCTACCGCGGGGATCTCGTCGCCCAGCGCGCGGGCGTAGGGCTTGCCGCAGTTCAGCGACTCGAGCCGCGCGAACTCTTCGCCGCGCGCCTCGATCACGTCGGCCAGTTTGAGCAGCAGGCGCGAGCGCTCCATCGGCGTGGTGTCGCTCCAGCCGTCGAAGGCGCGGTGCGCGGCCGAGACGGCCTTGTGCACCTGCTCGACCGAGGCTTCGCGCAAAGAGACCAGGGTCTGCCCGGTGGACGGGTTCAGCACGTTCTCGGCCTCGCCCTCGCCGGGCACGAAGGCGCCGTCGATCAGCAGGTCAGTGGGCAGATTGGGGAGGTCGGGGGCGGTGTCAGTGGCCATGGCGGGCTCCTTCAGCGGGGTCGTTCAGGGAGGTCGTTCAGCGGTGGCTCGGCTCGTCCGAGCGGGTCAGGAAGTAGGCGGCAAGGATGGGCAGGAAGGTCAGCGCGATGATCGCCACCGCGACGACGTTGGTCACCGGCCGCTGGCGCGGGCGGATCAGCTCTTGCAGCATCCAGATCGGCAGCGTGGTCTGCTGCCCGGCGGTGAAAGTGGTGACGATGACCTCGTCGAAGCTCAGCGCGAAAGCCAGCAGTGCACCGGCCAGCAGCGCCGAGCCCAGCTGCGGCAGCACCACGTAACGCAGGGTCTGGAAGCCGTCGGCGCCGAGGTCCATGCTGGCCTCGATCAGGTTCGGGTTCAGCCGCCGCAGTCGCGCCACCGCATTGTTGAAGACCACCACCACGCAGAAGGTGGCGTGCCCGATGACGATGGTCCAGAAGCTGAACGGAATTTCCAGCGTGTGGAACCCCGAGCGCAGCGCGATGCCGGTGATGATGCCGGGCAGCGCGATGGGCAGGATCAGCAGCAGCGAGATCGTGTCACGGCCGAAGAAGCGAGCGCGCGCCAGCGCCGCCGCGGCCAGCGTGCCCAGCACCAGCGCGACCGCGGTGCTGACCAGTGCCACCTGGAACGACAGTGTGATGGCCGCCCACACGTCCTCGCGCTGCCAGGCCACGCCGAACCAGCGGGTGGTCAGGGCGGGCGGCGGGAAGACGTAGGTCTTGTCTTCGGCGCTGAAGGCGTACAGCACGATCAGCGCCAGCGGCACGTGCAGGAACAGCACCACGCCCCAGGCAGCGACGCGCAGCGCCAGCGGGCTAGAGCGCATCGAAGGCGCCCTTGCGCTTGGCCAGCCAGAGGTACACGCCGATGACCACGATAGGCACGAGCGAGAACGCGGCCGCGAAGGGAATGTTGCCGGCCACGCCCTGCTGCCGGTAGACCACCTGCCCGATGTACAGCGTGCTGTCGCCGATGACCTGCGGGATGATGTAGTCGCCCAGCGTCAGGCTGAAGGTGAAGATCGAACCGGCCGCGATGCCCGGCATCGCCAGTGGCAGGATCACATGGCGCAGCGTGGCGGCGGGGCCGGCGCCGAGGTCGGCGCTGGCCTCGAGCGTCGACGCCGGGATGCGTTCGAGCGCGGCCATCAGTGGCAGCACCATGAACGGCAGCCACATGTAGACGAAGACGATGAAGGTGCCCAGCGTGGAGAAACTCAGGCTGGGCCCGCCGATCAGCGGCGTGGCCAGCAGCGCCTCGATCAGCCAGCTGAAGTGCAGCTGCGCGGCCAGCCAGGAGATCGCGCCTTCCTTGGCCAGCAGCAGTTTCCAGGCATACAGCCGCACCAGGTAGCTGCTCCACAGCGGCAGCATGACGGCGATGTAGAGGGCCGCCTTGGTCCAGCCACGCGCATGCCGCGCCATCATGTAGGCCAGCGGGAAGGCCAGCAGCGTGCAGGCCAGCGTGACAGCGATGGCCATGCCGATGGTGCGCCGGGCGACGTCGAGGTTGGCGGGGTCGAACAGCGCGATGAAGTTGCTGACGCCGACCTCGCGCACCACCTGCCCGGTGAAGTCGTCGAGGCGGAAGAAGGCGTTGGCCAGCAGCGCGAACAGACTGCCCAGATAGATCACGCCGAACCACAGCAGCGGCGGCGCCAGCAGCAGCAGCAGCAGCAGGCCGCGGCGCGTGTACAGCAGGTCGGAGGCGGCGCGTTGCATGGTGCGCGGCACCGCGACGGACTCAGCGGGGTTCATGCCGCCGCCAGCGCGTGCACCGCCGGTTCGTCCCAATGCAGATGCACCGCATCGCCGCTGGCCGGAACGCGCACACCCTGGCCGGTGGGCAGGTCGGCCTGCAGCCGCGGTGACGGCTCGACACCTTCCAGTACCACCTT
>JBBQOR010000555.1:0-2400 GCA_038331055.1 Burkholderiales bacterium | reverse complement strand
GGCTGCGCCCGTCAATGACAGCGCACAGCGAACCGTGGCCGCGCTGGGCCTGAGCTGGCAGGCCGGCCGCCTGCCGGCGCAGCATGCCGTCGAGCGCTGTCTGCCCAGTCTGCTGAGCACCGCCGCGACGCTGTCGAGCCTGATCTCGATCCGCGGTTGAGCCGGCCGCCCGCGCGATGCGGCGCACGTCGACGACCTACCCGCCGTAACACACCATTACACTTGCAAGACGGCAGGGTCGCGCGGGCGCTTCTGCCCTTTTCACACCCCGTTCTGCCATCCCGATTCGTCCAATCCGATGCAGGGCGCGCAGTCAACCTGATGTGACGCTGGCGCGTTGCAGTCGGCACCGCCCACTCCTGACCCCCCTCGTCGACCGGAGCCTGCATGGAGAAGACCAAGAAGATCATCGTCACCGGCGGAGCCGGCTTCATCGGATCGCACCTGTGCGAACGTTTGATTGCCGCGGGCCACGAAGTGCTGTGTGTCGACAATTTCTTCACCGGGCGCAAGGCCAACATCGGCCACCTGCTGGCGCACCAGCGCTTCGAGCTGATCCGGCACGACATCACCGAGCCGCTGGTGCTCAACGCCGACGAGGTCTACAACCTCGCCTGTCCGGCCTCCCCCGGCCACTACCAGGCCGACCCGATCCACACGATGAAGACCTGCGTGCTGGGCTCCATCAACCTGCTCGGTCTGGCGCGGCGCACCGGCGCCAAGAGCCTGCTGGCGTCGACCAGCGAGGTCTACGGCGACCCGCTGGTGCACCCGCAGCCTGAAACCTACTGGGGCCACGTCAACTGCAACGGCGTGCGCTCATGCTACGACGAAGGCAAGCGCAGTGCCGAGGCGCTGTACTTCGATTACCACCGCCAGCACGACATCCCGATCAAGGTGGTGCGCATCTTCAACACCTACGGCCCGCGCATGCGCCCCGACGACGGCCGCGTGGTCAGCAACTTCATCGTGCAGGCGCTGATGGACGAGCCGCTCACCATCTACGGCGACGGGCAGCAGACGCGCTCGTTCTGCTACGTCGATGACCTGGTCGACGGCCTGATGCGGATGATGGCTTCGCCGCGCGAAGTGGTCGGGCCGATCAACCTGGGCAACCCGGGCGAGTTCACGATGCTCGAGCTGGCGCACGCGGTCAAACGCATGACCGGCTCGCGTTCGCGCATCGTGCATGAGCCGCTGCCGCAGGACGACCCGAAGCGCCGTCAGCCCGACATCACGCGTGCCCGCGCCGTGCTCGGCTGGCAACCGACCGTGCAGCTCGAGCAGGGCCTGTCGCGCACCATCGCCCACTTCGACGCTCAGCTCACGCGCGGCGCCGGCGCGGCGCAACTCGCCGCGGCCTGAGCCGCCCCCGCGCGATGGCAGGACGCCGCGTCCTGGTCACCGGCGGTGCGGGCTACATCGGCAGCCACACCTGCAAGGCGCTGGCTGCGGCCGGCGACCTTCCGGTTACCTTCGACAACCTGAGCACCGGGCACCGCGCCGCGGTGCGCTGGGGCCCGCTGGTCGAAGGCGATCTGGCCGACCGCGCGCTGATCGAGCAGACGCTGCGCCGCGAGCGCATCGACGCGGTGATCCATTTCGCCGCCAGCGCCCATGTCGGCGAGTCGATGACCGACCCGGCCTGGTACTTCCGCAACAACGTGATCCACACGCTGACGCTGCTGGAAGCCATGCAGGCGACGGGCGTCGACACGATCGTCTTCTCCTCCACCTGCGCCACCTACGGCGTACCGGCGGTGGTGCCGATCCCCGAGGGCCACGCGCAAAGCCCGGTCAACCCCTACGGCGAGTCCAAGCTCTTCGTCGAGCGCGCGCTGCACTGGCAGGGCCTCGCGCACGGCCTCAGGTGGCTGGCGCTGCGTTACTTCAATGCGGCGGGCGCCGACCCCGGCGGCGAGCTCGGCGAGGTGCATGAGCCCGAGACGCATCTGATCCCGCTGGCCGTGCAGGCCGCGCTAGGCCAGCGTGGCGCGTTGAAGGTGATGGGCACCGACTACGACACGCCCGACGGCACGGCCGTGCGCGACTACATCCACGTTACCGACCTCGCAGACGCGCATGTGCGCGCGCTCGGGCATCTGCTCGGTCATCGTCTCGGCGGTGGTGAGAGCGGTGCGCTGAACCTGGGCACCGGCCGCGGGCATTCGGTGCGTGAGGTGATCGCCGCCGTGCAGCGCGAGAGCGGCCGTGCCGTGCCGCACGAGGATGCGCCGCGCCGCGCCGGCGACCCGCCCGCGCTCATCGCAGCCCCAGGCCGCGCCGCGGTGCTGCTGGGCTGGGTGCCCGAGCATTCCGCGCTCGAGACGATCGTGCGCACCGCCCTGCGCTGGCACGCGGCGCATCCGCCGCAGGCATGAGCATGGGGCATGCTGACCT
>JBBQOR010000554.1:0-2407 GCA_038331055.1 Burkholderiales bacterium | reverse complement strand
GCTGCTGGGCAGCGAGACACAGCAGGTGCTGACCCACAGCACGCTGCCGGTGCTGGTGGTGCGCGGCTGACTTCCGCGTTGACGCAGCCCGCCGCGGGCGGGCACGCCAGCACGCGGTACAGCTCGAACTTCTCCAGTACGAAGAAGAACAGCAGCCCGGCCAGCAGGGTGGCAAACAGCTTGTGCGGGTCGGCATCGCCCTCGAAAGCCTCGGGCAGCACGCCCAGCAACGCGGTGCCCAGCAGCACGCCGGTGGACAGACTGACGAGGCTCTTCACCAGCCGCGAGAGCCCAGGCGGGCGAAACGCGGGAATGTTGGAAGCCGCGGGCACAATGGCCTGCATGAGCATCACGCCCCCGCCGATGTCGGCGCCGCTGGCCGCGGTCGACCTCGGATCGAACAGCTTTCGTCTGGAGATCGGCCAGTTGCAGCATGGCCGCTACAGGCGCATCGACTATCTGAAGGAGTCGGTTCGCCTGGGCGCCGGGCTCGATGCCGACGGCCTGCTCACCGAGGCCGCCGCGCAGCGGGGTCTGGCCTGCCTGCGCCAGTTCGCGGCGCGTCTGGCCGGCTTTGCGCCGGGGCAGGTGCGCGCGGTGGCCACGCAGACGCTGCGCGAAGCGCGCAACCGCGACGCCTTCCTGCTGCGCGCGCAGGCGGCACTCGGGCACACGATCGAAGTCATCTCCGGGCGCGAGGAAGCGAGGCTGATCTATGCCGGCGTGGCCCACCTGCAGCCGTCAGAGGAACCGCGGCTGGTGATCGATATCGGCGGGCGTTCGACCGAGCTGATCCTCGGGCGCGGCCGCGTGCCCGGCGCGGCCGAGTCATTCCGCGTCGGTTGCGTCAGCCTGGCGATGCGTTTCTTCGCCGACGGCGTGCTCACCGAGGAAGGTTTCCGCGGCGCGCATGTGGCGGCCGGCGCGGAACTCGAAGAAGGGCTCGAACCCTTCGCCGTGCGGCACTGGCGGCAGGCGCTGGGCTCATCGGGCTCGGCCGGTGCGGCGTCGGCCATCCTGGCCGGCAGCGGCATCACCGACGGCAGCATCACACCAGACGGCCTGCGCTGGTGCATTGCGCAGTGCGTTGCTGCGGGGCACATCGACCGCCTGCAGCTTCCCGGGCTCAAGCCCGAGCGGCGCCCGGTGCTGGCCGGCGGGTTGGCCATCCTTTACACGCTGGCCACCAACTTCGACATCCACGCCATCCTGCCCGCCAAAGGCGCGCTACGCCAGGGCGTGATCATCGACCTGCACGAGCGCATCGAAGCGCTGCACCGGGCCAGGCCGGGCGACATGCGCGACGCCTCGGTGCGCGCGCTGCAGCAACGCTTCGACGTCGATGTGGAGCACGCTGCGCGCGTGAGCGAAGTCGCGCTCAAGCTCTACGACGGCGCGCAGCCGGGCGTCGACCCGGAGGTCAGACGCGAGCTGGCCTGGGCCTGCGACCTGCATGAACTCGGCCTGATGGTCTCGCACCATGACCACCACCGGCACAGCGCCTACCTGCTGGCGCACATCGACGCGGCGGGCTTCTCGCAGAGCCAGCAGCGGCGCATCGCGCAACTCGTGCTGGGCCAGCGCGGTGGTCTGCGCAAGGTCGAAGCCTTTCTCGGCAACGAGGCCTTCGCCTGGCAGGTGTTGTGCCTGCGGCTGGCCGTCATCAAGTGCCACGCCCGCGGCGCGGTGAACGCGAACGCGTTGACCGTGCGCGCGCGCGGGCGTGAGGCCCAGCTCGGATGGCCGACCGGCTGGCCCGAGAGCCGCCCGCGCACCGCCTACCTGCTGCGCGAGGAGGCCGACTTCTGGGTGCGCAGCGGGGCGCTCCGGCTGACGCTGCCGGACTGAGCTCAGCGCTCGTCGAAGCGCCGGCCCTGCTCGGCCATCGTCACCAGCAGTGCCGCTGGCGTGAAACGCGGTCCGTGCCGCGCGGCCAGTTCACGGGCACGCGACACAAAGGTCGGCAGGCCGGTGGCGTTGATGAACTGCAGTGCGCCGCCATGGAAGGGCGCGAAGCCCCAGCCGAAGATCGAGCCGACGTTGCCGTCGGCCACCGAGCGCAAAACGCCTTCTTCGAGGCAGCGCGCCGCCTCATTGGCCTGCGCGTAGAGCAGGCGGTCGATCAGATCGCGCTGCATGGGCTGCAGCGGCGCGCTCGGGAACAGCGTGGTCAGCTCAGGCCACAGCCGCTTGCCGTCGTCACTCCAGTCGTAGAAGCCGCGGCCGGCCTTCTTGCCGACGCGGTCGATCTCGCACAGTTGCCGTATCACCGCCATGCCCGGATGCTCGACGTACGGGCGGCCCTCGGCGGCGAGGTCGCGCCTGGTCTGCTCGGCCACGTGCAGACCGAGCGACAGGCTCACCTCGTCCTGCAGCGCCAGCGGCGGCATCGGCATGCCGGCCTGCA
>JBBQOR010000553.1:0-2418 GCA_038331055.1 Burkholderiales bacterium | reverse complement strand
ACCGTCAAGCGCGACTGGTCGCTGGCGCGGGCCTGGTTGCACCGCGAACTGAAGGCTTGAGGCGGCGCGGCGGCGCGGCGGCGGGCCGGCGCACCGCCGCGCCTCAGTGGCGCAGCGGCATCACGTGCACCAGGCCCAGGTCGAGCCGTACGCCCAACTGCGCGCCGATCTCCAACGCACGGGGCTGCGGCCCGGCGAGCGTCAGCCGCAGCGCCACACCTGGCAGCGACGGCAGCGCCAGCGTCACCAGCGTGATCTCGCCCAGGAAGCGGGTGTCGCTGACCTGCACCGCCAGCTCGCCGGCGCCGCCCTGGCCTGCGGGCGGGTGGTCGAGCAAGCTGATGCCGTCACCCGGGATCACCCAGCTCACCGGCTGCCCGGGCGGCAACTTGCCCTTGTCGCGCACGGTCAGCAGCGGCAACGTGTCGGAGTCCGTATCTTCGTCATCGCTCAACCAGCGCAGCAGGCCATGCCCGGGCTCGGCGGCCGGGCCGACCCAGCGGCCGCGAAAGCGGTTCTGGATGCCCACCAGATCGGCCACGCGGGCGTTGCGCGGCGCGCGGTGGATGGCATGCGGCGAGCCCTGCTGCAGCACCTGCCCGGCGTCCATCACCACCAGCCGGTCGGCCAGCAGCCGGGCTTCCTGCAGGTCGTGCGTCACGAGCACGATCGGGATTGCCAGTTCACGCCGCAGATCGGCGAGCAGCCGGTACAGGCCGCGGCGGCTCATCTGGTCGACCGCCGAGAAGGGCTCGTCCAGCAGCAGCAACCGCGGTTCGCGCGCCAGCGCGCGGGCCACCGCCACCCGCTGCTGCTGCCCGCCCGACAGGCCCGCCGGGCCGCGCGACTGCTCTTGCGGCGAGAGCTGCACGTGGTCCAGCCACTGGCGCGCGCGCCGCAGCCGCTCGGGCCGCGGCAGGTGCAGCAGCGCCAGCGCCACGTTGTGCACGGCGTCCAGGTGCGGCATCAGCGCGTAGTTCTGGAACACCAGGCCGACATGCCGGCGCTGCGGCGACAGGAAGACCCCGGCGGCGCTGTCGCACCAGATCTCTCCGGCCACCTGCACCAGCGCGCGCGCCGGCCGCATCAGCCCGGCCAGCACGCGCAGCATCGAGGTCTTGCCCGCGCCCGACGGGCCCACCAGCGCCAGCAGTTCGCCCGCTTCGCAGCGAAAGCCGCCGCGCAGCGGCATCGGCAGCGTCTGCTCGATCTCGACGAACAGCGCGCGGTCGGGCGCGGGCTGCGTCACCGCCGCACTGCCATGCGCGCCGAGGCGAAGAACGAGGCCGCCACCGCGCCCAGCGAGAGCAGCAGCAGCAGCAACGCCATGCGGTCGGCGCTCTGCAGATCGAAGGCCTGCACGCGGTCGTAGATGGCGATGGCGATGGTCTTGGTCTCGCCCGGGATGCTGCCGCCGACCATCAGCACCACGCCGAATTCGCCCAGCGTGTGCACGAAGGTCAGCACCATCGCCCCCAGCACGCCGGGCCAGGCCAGCGGCAGCTCGACGCGCCAGAAGGTCTGCCAGGCCGACAGGCCGCTGACCGCCGCCGCCTCGGCCAGCGTGCGCGGAATGGCCTCGAAGGCGCGCTGCACCGGCTGCACGATGAAGGGGATGTTGAAGATCACCGAGGCCAGCACCAGGCTGTGGAAGTTGAAGGTCAGCCGCAGGTCGAGGTGTTCGGCGGCCCAGCGGCCGATCGGCGATGCGCCGCCCAGCGAGACCAGCAGGTAGTAGCCCAGCACGGTGGGCGGCAGCACCAGCGGCAGCACCACCAGCGCCTCGATCCAGGCCTTGCCGGCGAACGACGTGTGGGCCAGCCAGCGCGCCAGCCACAGGCCGCCGGGCAGCAGCACGATCAGCGTGACGGCCGCCAGCTGCAGCGAAAGGGTCAGTGCCTGCCAGTCCATGCGCATGGCACCGCAGCGTCGGTGTGGGCCCTCATTCGCTGGGCGTCTCGAAGCCGTATCGCGCCATGACCGCCTGTGCCGCCGGCGTCGCCAGATAGGCATGGAAGGCCCGAGCGGCGTCGGGGGCGCCCTTGAGCAACACCATGCGCTGGCGCAGCGGCTGATGCCAGCCCGCGGGGATCAGCGCAAAGCGGCCGAGCCGGGCGACCGTTGGCGCCAGCGCCAGCGACAAGGCGATCACCCCGCCCTGCGCCGAGCCCGAGGTGGCGAACTGCGCCGCCTGCGCGACGTTCTCGCCCAGCACCAGCCGGCCCTGGATCTGTTCCCACAGCCCGGCGTGCTGCAGCGCCTCGCGCGCACGCATGCCGTAAGGCGCGTGCTCGGGGTTGGCGATGGCGAACTTCTGCAGCCGGCCGTCCTTGAGTGCCGCGGCCAGGTCCTTCAGTTCGCCGTCGGCCTGCAGCGGCGAGCCGTGCGGCACCATGATGCCGATGCGGCCCACGGCAT
>JBBQOR010000552.1:0-2431 GCA_038331055.1 Burkholderiales bacterium | reverse complement strand
GAAGGTCTACGAATCGCTCAGCTCACGCATGGTGACCGAACGCAAGGAGACCGAACTGTCGGCGCTGTTCGCCGGCCTGGGCGCGCTGCTGGCGCTCAGCGCCGCAGGCTTGTCGATCTGGTGGTTCGGGCGCGTGGCCTGAAGGTGCGCAGGGCTACGGCCGTCGTCGGGGCGGCCTTCTTCGATGCCGCACGCGCGGGTCGGGAGCGCAACACGAGCGTGGTGCAGTCTCGTCGCTGCGGTGCACATCCCCACGCAGGCGAGTGGCCACGCACATGCTGCGCCCGCGGGCGTGTCTTACCATCAGGCTTACTTCACGACACACTCAGAGCCCTATGGACACGGTCACGCTGTCGAGCAAGGGCCAACTCGTCATCCCCAAGGCCGTGCGCGACCACGCCCGGGTCTCCGCGGGCTCGCAGTTCTCGGTGCGCTTCGTCGACGGCGAGATCCGTCTGCGCCCGCTGACCGCGGCGGCGTCGGCGACCCTGGACGAGGTCGCCGGCTGCCTTGCGCGGCCCGGGCGCCAGCGGCTGTCCGACGCGCAGACGCAAGCCGCCATCAAAGCCAGGCTGAAGGCGCGCCACGCGCCGTGATCGCGCTCGACACGAACCTGCTGGCGCGGCTGCTGCTGCGCGACGACGGGCCGCAGCACACACGGGTCAAGGCGCTGCTGAACACCGGTCAGCTCTTCACCGCGCCGGTCACGGTCTTGCTCGAACTGGTCTGGGTGCTCGAGGCCAACGACTGCACGCCGGCGGAGATCGAACGCGGCCTGGGCATGCTGCTGGGCTTGCGCAACTTCAAGACGCCGCAGGCCGATGCCGTGCGGGCGGCTTTGCAGGCCCACGCACAGGGCATGGACTTCGCCCACGCGCTGCACCTGGCGCTGAGCGCCAGCGACGAGACCTTCCTGAGCTTCGACAAGGCCTTCGCACGCAAGGCGGCCAAATCTGGCATACGGCCCCGGGTTGTCGCTGTTTGAGTCTGAGCCTCCGCCTGCGACTGCGCCTTTTCCTGGGCCGAAGCCCCGTGCTGGCGTTGCTCCAGTCGATGGACGTTCCACTGGTCGTATGAACCGTATGTTCGACGGCCCCTCAGCCACCGACCTGCGCCGCTGGTTCGACGACCCACACGCCATAGGCCAGCGCCATCAGCAGCAAGACATCGCTGGCGCTCAGCGCTCCAGCCGCAGCACCTGGCCGTCGTTGCCGTCGGTCAGCACGTAGAGCCAGCCGTCGGGCCCCTGGCGCACATCGCGGATGCGGGCGTTGAGGTTGCTCAGCAACCGCTCTTCGCCGGTGATGCGCTCGCCCTCCAGCGTCAGCCGCAGCAGCGCCTGGCCGCGCAGCGCGCCGATGAACAGACTGCCCTGCCAGCCGGGGTAGCGCTCGCCGGTCAGGAAGGCCATGCCGCTGGGGGCGATGGAGACCGGCAGCCACTGGCGCAGCGGGGCCTCGAAGCCGGCCTTGGGGCCGTCTTCGCCGATGCGCGTGCCGATGCCGTAGTTGCGCCCGGTGGTCACCACCGGCCAGCCGTAGTTCAGGCCGCGGCGCACGATGTTGATCTCGTCGCCGCCCTGCGGGCCGTGCTCGCTCTCCCACAGCTCGCCGGTGGCCGGGTGCAACGCCATGCCCTGGATGTTGCGGTGACCCAGGCTCCAGACCTCGGGTGCGGCGCCGGCCTGGCCGACGAAGGGGTTGTCGGCCGGCGCCTTGCCGTCGGCGTCCACGCGCACCACCTTGCCCAGGTGGTTGGCCGGCAGTTGCGCGTCGTCCTTGCGCGAGAAGCGGTCACCCAGGCCGACGTAAATGCGGCCGGCACGATCGAACACGATGCGCGAGCCGCAGTGCAGCGAGCTGCTCACCTTGGGGCTCTGGCGGAACACGGTCTGCACCTCGGTCAGCCGGTCGCCCACCAGGCGGCCACGCGCCAGCGCGGTGCTGTTGCCGCCCTCGCCGGGCTCGGCGAAGGTCCACCAGATGCGCTGGTTCTCGCTGAACTTCGGGTCGACCACCACGTCCAGCAGCCCGCACTGGCCGGTGGACGCCACCTCGGGCAGGCCGGCCAGCGGCGCCGACAATGTGCCGTCACGCGCAGCGATGCGCAGGCGGCCGGCCTTCTCGGTGATCAGCATGCGGCCGTCGGGCAGAAAGGCCAGCGCCCAGGGGTTCGACAGACCGCGCACCACCGGCACGGGCTTGAGGTCCTGGGCGGCAGCCGGCAGAGGTGAAACGAACAACACCGACGACAACGCAGAAATCAGCAGAGCAACTCTTCGCATGACGGACCCGGGATCAGTGTGCACAACCGTGGATGATGCCGCCGGCGGCTTCACCCCGCGGCTTCCACCACCATCTGCAGCCGCGACTGCCCGTTCCATTCGTCGCGCTGCAGTCGCCAGGCCAGCCGCACGCGCTCGGCCACCGGC
>JBBQOR010000551.1:0-2433 GCA_038331055.1 Burkholderiales bacterium | reverse complement strand
GGACGGCCTGGAGGTGGTCAAGGCGCTGCGCGCGCGCGGCCGCGCCACGCCGATCCTGATGCTCACCGCGAAGAGCACCGAACTCGACCGCGTGCTCGGCCTGGAACTCGGCGCCGACGATTACCTGACCAAGCCTTTCTCGATGGCCGAACTGCTGGCCCGCGTGAAGGCCCTGCTGCGCCGCGCCGAACTGCTGCGCGCCGCGGCACTGGCGCCGGCCTCGCCTTTACTGACCGTGCGCAACGGCGAACTGGAGATCCTGCCCAGCCGCCGCGAGGTGCGCGTGCGCGGCGGCGCGCTCGACTTCACCGCGCTGGAATTCGACCTGCTGCTGCATTTCGCCAGCCACCCCGGGCGGGTGTTCTCGCGCGCCCAGCTGCTCGACGCCGTCTGGGGCTACACCCACGAAGGCTACGAGCACACCGTCACGACCCACATCAACCGGCTGCGTGCCAAGCTCGAACGCGACCCGATGCAGCCGCAGTTCATCCTGACCGTGCGCGGCGCCGGCTACAAGATGCGGGACGCGCCGGCATGACCGTTCGCGCCCGGCTGGCGCTGGCGGTGCTGCTGACCGGCGTACTCACCGCCATCGGCGTGCTCGCGACGCTGGCGCTGGCCTTCCAGCGCCTGGAGCAGGAGAGCGCCTACCTGCGCGCCGACGAATTCCTCGGCCGCGTCGTGGCCCGCTACGACGACCTGCTCGACGTGCAGGCGCGCAGCCCGGCCAGCTTCACGCAGTTCCTGGCCAGCCTGCTGCTGTTCGAACCCGACAGCCAGCTCTATCTGCTGGCCGCCGACGGCACGGTGCTGGCCCACACCGGCCAGGTGCGTCTGCCGCCGGGCTTCAAGGTGGCCCTGGGCCCGGTGCAGCAGTCGGCCGCCGCTGCCGTGGACCTGCGGGCGCGCCAGCGCGCCCCCTACGTGATGGGAGACGACCCCGAGCGCATGGACGCGGACGCGGTGGTCGCCGCGCGAGCGCTGCAGCGGCCGTCGATCCAGGCGGCCGACGCGGTGGCCGGCTACCTGTACCTGGTCTGCCGCAAGCAGGGCCTGCCCGGGGCGAGCCAGGCGCTGTTCCGCAGCAGCCTGGCCGGGCCAGCGCTGGCCGCGGTGGCGGCGCTGATCGTGCTGGGGTCGTTGCTGGCGGCGTGGATCATCGGCACCGTGACGCGGCCGCTGCGCGTGCTCAGCGACGAGGTGGCCGCAGCGTCCCGCGACGGCTTCAGCGCGGCCGCGGCGACGGCGCCGCGGCCTGCCGTCGCCGCCGGGACCGCCGGGGACGCCGGGACCGCCGGGGCCGTCACCGGCAACGACGAATTCAGCCGGCTGCGCCAGGGCTTTCGGGCGATGCTGGCGACGCTGCGCACCCAATGGGACGCGCTGCAGCGCATGGACCACTTCCGGCGCGAGAGCGTGTCGAACCTGTCGCACGACCTGCGCAGCCCGCTCACCGCCACCGTCGCCTGCCTGGAAACGCTGGAACAGCGCTGGGCCGGCGACAGCCAGCGCAGCGACGACCGGCACCTGGTGCAGGTGGCGCTGCGCAACACCCGCAACGCTGCCGGCATGGTGCGTTCGCTGGGCGACCTGGCGCTGCTCGACGAGCCCGAGTTCAAGCTCAAGCCGATGCGCCTGGACGTGGCCGAGGTGCTGGACGACATCGCCCTGCGCTTTGCCGAACGCGCGGCGCAGCAGGGTGTGGTGTTGCGCTTCGAACAGCACGGCAGCCAGCCGCCGGTGGCCGAGGTCGACGTCGAGCTGTTCGAGCGGGCGGTGGCCAACCTGCTGGACAACGCGCTGAAGCACACGCCGGCGGGCGGGCAGGTGGTGCTGAGCGCGGGCCGTGCGCTGCGGGGTGAGCTGGGAAGTTCGCTGGGGGATGCGCTGGAGAGTGACCGGGGAGACGACGTGGCAGGCGCAGGCGACCGGGTGCTGGTGGCCGTCGCCGACAGCGGCGCGGGCATCGCCGCGGCCGAGCTGCCGCACCTCTTCGACCGGCTCTACCAGGCGCGCAGCAGCGTCGCCCCGGCCACCAGCGATGAAGGCCGGGGGCTGGGGCTGGCCATCGTCAAGCGCATCGTCGAACTGCATCGCGGCACGGTCGGCGTACGCAGTGCGGTCGGGCAGGGCACGACGGTGCGGATGTCGCTGCCCGCGGCCTGAAGGCCGGCGGCTGCGGACACGGCGTGGGCGTCAGAGCCCGGCCGCCGCCTTCGCGCGGATCTTGGCGTTGATGTACGCGCCGTGGGGCACGTGCAGCAGGTCGGCCACGCGCCACAGCACATGCTGTTCGTGCGCGGCGAGTTCGCCGTCGGCATAGGCCACGTCCCACATCGCCTCGATCACGCGGACCTTCTCGTCATGGTTCAGTCGGTCGTTCAGCGCCGAGGTGAAGGCGTGGAAGTCGGTGGCCTGGTGGGCGGTGGTCTC
>JBBQOR010000550.1:0-2435 GCA_038331055.1 Burkholderiales bacterium | reverse complement strand
GCGAGCGGCTGCCGTAGGTGCCCATGCCGAACAGCACCTTGCCGGTGTCGCCATGCTCGATGTTGATGTCCTCCATCGGGATGCCCAGCTTGTCGGCCACCACCTGCGCAAAGGTGGTCTCGTGGCCCTGGCCGTGGCTGTGGCTGCCGGTGAAGACGGTCACCTTGCCCGTGGGATGCACGCGCACCTCGCCGGCCTCGAACAGGCCGGCACGCGCGCCGAGCGCGCCCGCCACCGCCGACGGCGCAATGCCGCAGGCCTCGATGTAGCAGCTGTAGCCCAGACCACGCTTCATGCCCTGCTCCGCACTGGCTGCCTTGCGCGCGGCGAAGCCGGCCACATCGGCGAGTTCGAGCGCGCGCGTCAGCGTGGCGTTGTAGTCGCCGGTGTCGTAGGTCAGGCCCACCGGCGTGGCGTAGGGGAAGGTGGTGATGAAGTTGCGCCGGCGCAGTTCAGCCGGGTCGATGCCCAGTTCGTGCGCTGCCGTCTCCACCGTGCGCTCCACCGTGTAGGTGGCCTCGGGCCGGCCGGCGCCGCGGTAGGCGTCCACCGGGGCGGTGTTGGTGAACACCGCGTCTACCGTGACGCAGATCTTCGGCGTGCTGTACTGCCCGGCCATCAGCGTGGCGTACAGGATCGTCGGCACGGCCGTCGAGAAGGTCGACAGGTAGGCGCCCAGGTTGGCCTGGGTGTGCACACGCATGGCGAGGAATTTGCCGTCCTTGTCGAGCGCGAGTTCGCTCGTCGTCAGGTGATCGCGGCCATGGGCGTCGGAGAGGAAGCTCTCGCTGCGCTCGGCCGTCCACTTGATCGGCCGGCCGACCTGCTTGCTGGCCCAGACCAGCGCCGTCTCTTCGCCGTAGAGGAAGATCTTGCTGCCGAAGCCGCCGCCGACATCGGGTGCCACGACGCGCATCTTGTGCTCGGGGATGCCGAGCACGAAGGCGCACATCAGCAGCCGCTCGACGTGCGGGTTCTGGTTGGCCACGTACAGCGTGTACTCCTCGCTGCTCGGGTTGTAGGCCGCGTTGGCGGCACGCGGCTCGATCGCGTTGGGTACCAGCCGGTTGTTGCGAAAAGTCAGCGTGGTGACGTGGGCCGCGGTCTTGAAGGCCTCGTCCGTGCCGTCCTTGTCGCCGATGCTCCACAGGTAGCAGCGGTTGTCCGGTGATTCGTCGTGCAGCGCCGGCGCACTGGCCGCCTTGGCCACATCCGACACCGCGCCAAGCACCTCGTAGTCCACCTCGATCAGCGCCACGGCAGCCTTGGCCAAGTCGATGCTGTCGGCCACCACCAGGGCCACGCGGTCGCCCACGTAGCGCACCTTGCCGTCGGCCAGGATGGGGTGGCGCGGCTCTTTCATCGGCGTGCCGTCGATGTTGTTGATCAGCCAGCCGCAGGGCAGGCCGCCGACGGCCTTGAAGTGTTCGCCGGTGTAGATGGCGACCACCCCGTCGGCCGCCTCGGCAGCGGTGGTGGAGATCGAGGTGATGCGCGCGTGCGCATGCGGGCTGCGCAGGAAGACCCCGTAGGCCTGCTGCGGCAGCACGATGTCGTCGGTGTACTGCCCGCGGCCGGTGAGGAAGCGCCCGTCCTCGCGGCGGAGGACGCTCTGGCCGATGAAATTCTGGCGTGCATTCATGTTGAAGGCTCCTGTGGGCGGGCTCAGGCCGTGGCGGCCTGTTGCACCGCGCGGACGATGTTCTGGTAGCCGGTGCAGCGGCAGAAGTTGCCTTCCAGCCCTTCGCGGATCTGCGTCTCGGTGGCGTGCGGGTGGTGCTTGACCAGGTCGATCGCGCTCATCACCATGCCCGGGGTGCAGAAGCCGCACTGCAGGCCGTGGCAGGCGTTGAAGGCGGCCTGCATCGGGTGCATCGTGCCGTCGGCGCCGGCGAGGCCCTCGATGGTGGTCAGCGCCATGCCCTCGGCCTGCACGGCCAGCATGTTGCAGGCCTTCACCGCATGGCCATCCAGGTGCACGGTGCAGGCGCCGCACTGGGCGGTGTCGCAGCCGACATGGGTGCCGGTCAGGCGAAGGTGTTCGCGGATGAAATCCGTCAGCAGCGTCTGCGGCGATACCTCGCGTTTGACGCGCTTGCCGTTGACGGTCAGGGTGAGCATGGACATGACAGCGTCTCCTCGTTCTGGGTTCTTGGGTTCTGGGGCGGTGGTTGTTTTACCCCACGGTGCGCTTGCGTTCCATGACGGAACGTTGACGACGCTGCTGCGCACGGCCGCGTGAAGACGCGGATGGCAGCACCGGCCCTGGGGATCCAGCAGGCAGCATAGGGGCTGGCCGCCCCCGCGCATCAGGGAAAGCGCCTAGGCGCACCCCCACGGTCGGCAAGACCGAGGCAGCGGGCGTGGCGGGCGCGGGTGCCCGCGCGGCGTCGCTACTCGTTGCTGACCGCGCGCACTTCGGCGATCGCGGTGGC
>JBBQOR010000549.1:0-2445 GCA_038331055.1 Burkholderiales bacterium | reverse complement strand
CCGCCGGCGGCGGCCAGCACGCGGCGCACGTACATTCGCGTCTCGGCGAACGGCGGCACGCCCAGGTAGCGTTCGACCGCGCGTTCGCCGGCGTTGTAGGCCGCGGCCACGAGCACGATGTCGCCCTCGAAGTAGGCCATCAGCCAGCGCAGGTAGGCCATGCCGCCGCGGATGTTCTGCACCGGGTCCATGGTGTTGCGCACGCCGAAGCGTGCCGCGGTGCCGGGGATCAGCTGCATCAGCCCCTGGGCGTTCTTGGGCGATACCGCAAGCGCGTCGAAGTTCGACTCGGTGGCGATGATCGCCAGCACCAGCGGCGCGTGCAGCCGGTACTCGGGCGCGACCATCTGCACGAAGTTGACGATCGATGCAGGCGCGTTGGGCGGCGGCGGCGGCGAGGGCAGCGCGGGCGGTGGCGGCGGCACGCGGCCCGCCGGTTGCGGCGCGGCTTGCGGCCTGGGTGTTTCGGCCGCCAGCAGCAGCAGCCGGTCTTCCTCGGGCGGGCGCAGGCAGGGCGGCGGCGGGCCGCGCGGCTCGCCCATGCGCGCCACGACGTTCTGCGCCTGCGCGATGCCTTGCGCGGCGGCCGCCGCAAACAGGTGCGCTGCGGCGGCTTCGTCGCGCTCGATGCCGCGCGAGTTGGTGATCATCCAGGCCAGGTTGAACTGCGATTCGGCGTCGCCATGGCGCGCCGCGCGGCAGTACAGCTCAGCCGCGCGCACCGGGTCGCGCGGCGTGATGCTGTCGCCGTGCTCCAGCGTCTTGGCTTCTTCGCGCCAGTTCAATACCTGCATCGGCAGCACCGGCCCGCGTTCCAGCGGCGGCGGCGCCGGGCGCGGCAGGCCGTCCAGGGTCAGCGTCGGCATCTGCGCCGAAGCCACGGCGGCGCAGACCAGCAGCGCGGCGCTCAGCGTCAGCCGGCCAAAGTGCGGGCGCCAGTGCGGGCGCCAGCGCGCCCGCAGCCACAACGACGCAAAAAGCTGTACGGGCCGCAAAGTCGCCTCAACCCGCCCGCGCGCCCAGCACGCGCAGGATCTCGGTGCCGTAGGCGTCGAGCTTCTTCGCACCCACGCCGCTGATGCCGGCCAGCGCGTCCAGCGTGGCGGGTGCCTCGCGCGCCATCTCGGCCAGCGCGGCGTCGTGGAAGACGACGTAGGCCGGCAGGTTGTGCGCGCGCGCCACCTCGGCGCGCCAGTCGCGCAACGACCGGAATCGCTGCGTGGCGGCGTCGTCCAGCGGCAGCGGCGGCGGCTTGCCGGCGCTGCCGCGAACACGCTTCTCGGCGCGCACGCGGCGGGGCGTCTCGGCACTGACGCGCAGCGCCAGCGGCACATCGCCGCGCAGCACTTCGCGCGCGGTGGGGCTCAGCGCCAGCGTGTTGTATTCGCCCTCGGCCTGCAGATGGCCCAGCGCCACCAGCTGGCGCAGCACGCCGCGCCACTGCTGCTCAGACAGGTCAGCGCCCACGCCGAAGGTCGACAGCGCCTCGTGCCCGTGCTGGCGCGTCTTGTCGGTGGCCTTGCCGCGCAGCACGTCGATCAGATGCCCGGCGCCGAAGGACATGCCGCCGTGCTGGCGGAAGCGATAGATGCAGCTCAGGGCCTTGCGCGCCGCCTCGGTGGCATCCCATTTGGCCGGCGGGTTCAGACAGTTGTCGCAATTGCCGCAGGCCGAACTCGCGTCGCCGAAGTAGGCCAGCAGCCGCACGCGCCGGCAGTCGTGCGCCTCGGCCAGCGCCAGCAGCGCGTCCAGCTTGCCGCGTTGCAGCCGCTTGAAGTCTTCCCCGGCCTCGCTCTCGTCGATCATGCGGCGCTGGTTCACCACGTCGGCCAGGCCATAGGCCATCCAGGCATCGGCCGGCAGGCCGTCGCGGCCGGCGCGGCCGGTCTCCTGGTAGTAGCCCTCGATGTTCTTCGGCAGGTCCAGGTGCGCCACGAAGCGCACGTCGGGCTTGTCGATGCCCATGCCGAAGGCGATCGTGGCCACCATCACCACGCCGTCCTCGCGCATGAAGCGGTCCTGGTGGCGCCGGCGCATGGCGGCCTCGAGCCCGGCGTGGTAGGGCAGCGCGGTGAGGCCTTCTTCGGCCAGCCAGGCGGCGGTTTCTTCCACCTTGCGCCGGCTCTGGCAGTAGACGATGCCGGCGTCGCCCTCGTGCTCGTCGTTCAGCCAGCGCAACAGCTGGCGCCGTGGGTCGTCTTTCTCGACGATGGTGTAGCGGATGTTCGGCCGGTCGAAGCTGGCGACGAAGCTGCGCGCGCCCTGCAGCGCCAGCCGCTCGACGATGTCGCTGCGCGTGTGCCCGTCGGCCGTGGCCGTGAGCGCGATGCGCGGCACGTCGGGGTAGCGTTCGTGCAGCGCCGACAGCCCGAGGTACTCCTCGCGGAAGTCGTGCCCCCACTGGCTGACGCAATGCGCCTCGTCGATCGCGAACAGGCTCAGCAG
>JBBQOR010000548.1:0-2450 GCA_038331055.1 Burkholderiales bacterium | reverse complement strand
CGCGACTGCCGCTTCGTGTGGCTCGGCACCCGCAAGCTCTTCGACGCGTTCACGTTCGCGTTCGAGGAGACGCCGTGGGGCTGGTTCCAGGCGCACGCCTACCGTTTCGACGACGCCGCCTCGACCTTCATCGTCGAGACGCCCGAGCGCGTCTGGCGCGACGCCGGCCTGGAGACGATGGAGAAGGAAGACGCGATCGCCTTCTGCGAGAAGCTGTTCGCCAGGTACCTGGACGGCCACACGCTGATGAGCAACGCGCACCACCTGCGCGGCTCGGCGCAGTGGATCCGTTTTCCGCGCGTGATCTGCCGCACCTGGGTGCAGCCGCAGGGCGGCGCCGACGGCGCGACGCCGGTGGTGCTGATGGGCGACGCCGCGCACACCGCGCACTTCTCGATCGGCTCGGGCACCAAGCTGGCGCTGGAGGATTCGATCGAGCTGGCGCGCTGCATCGGCGCGGCGCCGGGCGACCTGCCCGCCGCGCTGCAGCGCTACCAGGCGCTGCGCAGCGTGGAGGTGTTGCGCATCCAGAACGCCGCGCGCAACTCCACCGAATGGTTCGAGAACGTCGATCGCTACGCGCAGCTGCCGCCGCCGCAGTTCGCCTACTCGCTGCTGACGCGCAGCCAGCGCATCAGCCACGAGAACCTGCGCCTGCGCGACGCCGGCTATGTCGAGGGCTTCGAAGCCTGGCTGGCCGAACGCGCTGGCGCCCCCGGGCCCAAGCCGCCGATGTTCACGCCTTTCACGGTGCGCGGCGTGACGCTGAAGAACCGCGTCGTGGTCTCGCCGATGGCGCAGTACTCGTGCGTCGACGGCCTGCCGGCCGACTGGCATCTGGTGCACCTGGGCGCTCGCGCGCTGGGCGGCGCCGGGCTGGTGATCGCCGAGATGACCTGCGTCTCGGCCGATGCGCGCATCACCCCGGGCTGCCCCGGGCTGTGGAACCAGGCGCAGCACTCGGGCTGGCAGCGTGTGGTCGAGTTCGTGCATCGACACAGCGACGCGAAGATCGGCCTGCAGATCGGCCACGCCGGCGCCAAGGGCTCGACGCGCCTGGGCTGGGAAGGCATCGACCAGCCGCTGCCCCAGGGCAACTGGCCGCTGGTCTCGGCCTCGCCGCAGCAGTATCTGGACGGCATCAGCGACTGGTCGCGTGCAATGACGCGCGAGGACATGGACCGCGTGCGCGACGACTTCGTGCGCAGCACCCGCTACGCCGCCGAGGCCGGCTTCGACTGGCTCGAACTGCACTGCGCGCACGGCTACCTGCTGTCGAGCTTCATCAGCCCGCTGACGAATCAACGCAGCGATGCCTACGGCGGCGCGCTGGCTGAGCGCCTGCGCTACCCGATCGAGGTCTTCACGGCGGTACGCGCGGCCTGGCCGGTCGATCGTCCGATCTCGGTGCGCATCTCGGCGCACGACTGGGTGGAAGGCGGCATCACGCCCGACGACGCGGTGCAGATCGCCCGCGCCTTCAAGGCCGCCGGGGCCGACATGATCGACTGCTCGGCCGGTCAGGTCAGCAAGCAGGAGCGGCCGGTGTTCGGCCGCATGTGGCAGACCCCGTTTGCCGATCGCGTGCGTAACGAGGCCGGCATCGCCACCATCGCCGTCGGCGCCATCAGCGAGGCCGACCATGTGGACAGCATCATCGCCGCGGGCCGCGCCGACCTGTGCGCGATCGCCCGTCCGCACCTGGCCAATCCGGCGTGGACGCTGCAGGAGGCAGCGCGGCTGGGTTATCTGGACGTCGACTGGCCGGCGCCGTACCGCGCGGCGAAAGATCAGCTCGAGCGCAACCTGGCGCGCGAGCGCGCTGCGCAGGCCGGGCCGGGCGCGGTTGCGCAGGACAACAAGTCGCTCGGCCTGTGAGGCCGGCGCATCACCGAGAGCCTCACGATGAACCCGAACGCCTCTCCCCAAACCGGCCTTGACCCGGCCCTGGCTGCGGGCAACCGCCGTCCGCTGGCCGGCTACGTGGCCGCGCACTTCGGCTGGCAACTGGCCGACGGTGTGGCCACCATCACGCTGAACCGGCCCGAGCGCAAGAACCCGCTGACCTTCGAGTCCTACGCCGAACTGCGTGACCTGTTCGGCCGCCTCAGGCACGCACCGGACGTGCACGTGGTGGTGCTGCAAGGCGCCGGCGGCAACTTCTGCAGCGGCGGCGACGTGCACGAGATCATCGGCCCGCTGGTGCGCCTGCCGGCACCCGAGTTGCTGATGTTCACGCGCATGACCGGCGATCTGGTGAAGGCGATGCGCGGCTGCCCGCAGCCGATTGTGGCAGCGCTTGATGGGGTGTGCGTGGGGGCGGGCGCGATTATGGCGATGGCGTCTGATTTGCGGCTGGCGACGGCGCGGACGAAGACGGCGTTTCTGTTCACCCGCGTTGGGCTGGCGGGGTGTGATATGGGGGCTTGTGCGATTCTGCCTCGGCTTAT
>JBBQOR010000547.1:0-2461 GCA_038331055.1 Burkholderiales bacterium | reverse complement strand
TGGTCAGCAATGCGATCCGCTACAGCGACGACGGTGGTGTGCTGGTCAGCGCGCGTCTGCGCGGCGGCAAGCTCGTGCTGCAGGTCTGGGACAGCGGCATCGGCATCAGCGAGGCCAGCCTGCCGCGCATCTTCGACGAGTTCTACCAGGTGCAGAGCAATCGCCCGCTGGAGGCGCACCACCGCAAGGGGCTGGGGCTGGGGCTGGCCATCGTCAAGCGGCTGGCCAACCTCATGGACGCGCCGCTGACGGTGCGCTCGCGCGTCAACCGCGGCACCGTGTTCACGCTCGAACTGCCACCGGGCCGCCCCGTGCGCGAGGCCCAGACGCTGCCCGGCAGTCCCACCAAGGCCGCGCTGGGCCTGACGCTGCACGGGCAGCGCATCGTCGTCATCGAGGACGAGGCCGCCGTGCGCGAGGGCCTGGTGGTGCTGCTGCAGGCCTGGGGGGCCGAGGTGCTGTCCTTCGACACCGTGGACGCGGTGCGCGATTGGACGGCCTCGACCGCCTCGACCGCTGATGCTGCGCCGCAGCTGCTGCTGGTGGACTACCGGCTGCCGCAGGGCCGCACCGGACTGGAGGCGCTGGCTCTTGTCCGCGCACACTGGGCCACGCACACGCTGCCGGCCATCCTGATCACCGGCAGCAGCCTCAGCGGCCACGAGAACGAGGCGCTGCAGCACGACTTCCATCTGCTGATCAAGCCGGTACTGCCGAACAAGCTGCGCGCGATGATCGCCTTCAAGCTCGGCGTGCGCTGAGGCGGCCCGCTCAGGCGGGTTCGATGCTCGTGGCGGCTCGGCGCTTGCCCACGGGCGGCGCGGCCTCCTGAGCCGCCCGTGCGGCGTCGCGGATGGCCAGCACGGCCGGGTTGGCGAGGTGGCGCTCGGTGGATACGGCGTAGAGCTGGTAACGCACGTCGTCGGTGCGGCCCACCGGCACCACCTTGAACTGCTGCGCGGTTTCGGCAGCGACGGCCGTCGGCATCGGGAAAACCCCGGCCCCGGCCTGTCCAAAAGCCTTCATGACGGCGGTGTCATCGAAATCGCCAACGACGCGCGGCGCCACGCCCATGCGTTCGAACCAGCCCAGCATCTTCGGCCGCACGGCCGTGTCACCGCCCGGCAGCAGCATCGGCGCCCCAACCAGGCTGTGCGGAAAGTTGCGCAGCAGCGGCTTGGCCAGGGGCGGCGCGGCGAGGAAGGTGACACCGCTCTCGGACAGCAGGTGGTTGAAGCCGCGCACGCCCATCGCGCTGGGCATCGGGCGGTCGGAGATGACCAGGTCGAGCTCGTGCACGGCGAGCAGCGCCAGCAGCTCGGTGAAGCGGCCCTCGCGGCACAGCAGCCGCGGGGCCGGCTTCAGCAGCAGCACCGGCGCGATGGTGCGGTAAGCCACCACCTTGACCACGGCCCCGGTGACACCGATGCGCAGCACGCCGCCACCCTGGCCCTTGCGGTCACGCAACGCGTCCTTCAGTGCCTCGCCGACGCCGAACATGCGCTCGGCGTGCTCGAGCACCAGATGGCCGGTCTCGGTGAGCTCGAGCTTGCGCCCGGCGCGGCGCCACAAGCGATCGCCGATGACCGTCTCGAGCTGGCGCATCTGCGTGCTGATCGACTGCGGCGTGACGTGCAACTGCGCACCCGCCTTGGCCACGCCGCCGCTGCGCGCGACAACCCAGAAGTAGTGCAGGTGCTTGTAGTTCAGGTGCTGCATGGCAGGCCCGATAGTTCCAGATTCTGGAGTTTGGATGCAAGATATTTCTACTTTTTCTTGTGTCCGGTGCCGCCTATGGTCCGCGTCGCCGTCGTCCACGGCTTGTCGTTGACATCCCGGCGCACGCCCCTTGCCACCACAGATCACACTCTCCGGAGATACCAATAATGGAACGTCGCTCATTCCTCACCAAGGCTTCCGTCGGCGCAGGCGTCGGCGTGGCGCTCGCCGCCCCGGCCATCGTCAAGGCCCAGCCGGCCATTCGCTGGCGCTGCTCGTCGGGCTTCCCGAAAGCCCTCGACACCATCTACGGCGCCGCTGAAGACGCCGCCAAGCGCATCAGCGAAGCCACCGGCGGCCGCTTCCAGATCAGCGTCGCGCCGGCCGGCGAGATCGTGCCGATGCCGCAAGCCGCTGATGCCGTGGCTGCCGGCACGGTCGAGTGCTCGCACACCGCCGCGTTCTATTACGTGGGCAAGGATCCGGCCTGGGCCTTCGGCTCCTGCATCCCCTTCGGCTTGAACTTCCGCCAGATGAACGCCTGGTGGAAGGAAGCCGGCGGCGGCAAGATGTTCAACGACTGGCTGCGCCCGCAGGGTGTGCAGTACATCATCTCGGGCAACACCGGCGCGCAGATGGGGGGTTGGTTCCGCAAGGAGATCAACACCATGGAGGACGTCAAGGGCCTGAAGATGCGCATCCCCGGCCTGGGCGGACGGCTGTTCTCGGCCGTCGGCGCGGT
>JBBQOR010000546.1:0-2462 GCA_038331055.1 Burkholderiales bacterium | reverse complement strand
GGTGACCGGACCCATAAAGTCGTCAGCGTTCGTCCCCAGGTTGAAGACGACACCCGCGTTCGCTCCTGACAGGGCCTGACCATGGATGTGCGCAGAGGTGAAGGTGCCTTGCAGGTTTAACGCCGTCAGCACAAAGGAGATCGTGTCGGCCGTGTCATCAACGGTCAATTGAACCGAGCCCGCGGCTGGCGACGGATTCATCGGTACCTGCTCGGAGCTGGTCAGGTTGAACGAATACACCTTCGTGACCGCGCCTGCGGCAAGCGGTAGGCAAAGCGCGACGGCGCTGACCGCCAGTGAAAGGGACGTCTTGATCATGAAGTGCTCCTGTAAAGAACCGATCAGTGCACGAAGGATTTGTGCGGTAGCTGACGTTAGCCTGCCGATTGATGTTGCGCAACCGCAGCATGCGCATCCGATCCCCCTGAAATGAGGGATGCAGGCCGGGGAGTTGGAGACCAGACGTAACCAAGGCGACGACTCGGGCCTCAGGATGGCCTGCGCCACAATCCGCGCCTTCCCGCCTTCCAACACCCGATGCCCGCCGACCCTCCCGCCGCGCCGCCGCCTGCCCTGTCGCCGCTGGGGCCACTGCCGCCCGTCCGCCGCAACGCCCCGCCGCGCCGGCGCGCGCGCCTGTGGGGCTGGGCCGTCTTCGCGCTGTTGCTGGCGGGTGCCGCGTCCTGGCTGATCCTCGGCCGGCCCACGCCTGTCCAGGCCAGCAGCGTGCAGACCGCCTACCCGTCGGCGCAGTACGCGCAGTTGGCGGCCAGCGGCTACGTGGTGGCGCAGCGCCGCGCGGCGGTGGCCAGCAAGGGCACGGGCAGGCTGGTCGAGCTGCGTGTGCGCGAGGGCAGCGTGGTGAAGGCGGGCGATCTGCTGGCGCGCATCGACGCGAGTGACGTGCAGGCCGGCGTGCAGGCGGCCACCGCCGGCGTGCAGCAGGCCGAGGCCGGCCTGCGCCAGGCCGAAGCGGGCCTGCGGCAGACCGAGGCCGCGCTGCAGCAGACGCTGGTGGAGCAGGGCAACGCGGCGGCCGAGCTGCAGCGCGCGCGTGAGCTGTTGGCCCAGGGCTTCTTCTCGACGCAGGCGGCCGACAGCGCGCGCCGCCGCCACGACGCGGCCGGCGCCGCCGTGGCGGCCGCGCGCGCCTCCACCGGCGTGGCGCAGGCGGCGATCGCCGGCGCGCGCGCGCAGCAGGCGCAGGCCGCGGCGCAGCTGCAGGCCCAGCGCGTGAACCGCGACAACACCGAGATCCGCGCGCCCTTCGATGGCGTGGTGCTGGTGAAGAACGCCAACGTGGGCGACATGATCACGCCGTTCTCCAACGCCGCCGGCTCGCAGGGCGCCGTGGTGACGATGGCCGACATGTCCACGCTGGAGGTCGAGGCCGACGTGGCCGAAAGCAACGTCGGCCAGCTCAAGGCCGGCCAGCCGGTGGAAATCACGCTCGACGCCTTGCCCGGCACCCGGCTGCGCGGCAGCGTGGCGCGCATCGTGCCGACGGTCGACCGCGCCAAGGCGACGGTGATGACGAAGATCCGCTTCGAGGTGATCGACGCGCGGGTGCTGCCCGAAATGAGCGCCAAGGTGATCTTCCTGTCGCAGGCGCCGGTGCCCGGCGATGAGCGCCCGGTCACCGCCGTCAGCCCCAAGGTGCTGGCCGAGCGCGATGGCCGCAAGCTGGTCTTTCGCATCGACGGCGAGCGTGTGCGCGCGCTGCCCGTGAGCATCGGCCGCACCCTGGGCGACGTGGTCGAGATCACCGGCGACGCGCTCAAGCCCGGCGAGCGCCTGGTGCTCAGCCCGTCGGCTGACCTGGCCGACGGCGCGCGCATCACGGTGAGCGGCAAGTGAGCACCGCGCCGCCGCTGATCCGCATCCGCCACCTGAGCAAGAGCTACCGCCGCGCCGAGCAGACGATCCCGGTGCTGCTGGACATCGAGCTCGACGTGCAGGCGGGCGACTTCGTGGCGCTGATGGGCCCCAGCGGCTCGGGCAAGAGCACGCTGCTGAACCTGATTGCCGGCATCGACAAGCCCAGCAGCGGCACGATCGAGATCGACGGCGTCGACATCGCCACGCTGGGCGAGCGCGCGCTGGCCGACTGGCGCGCGGCCAACGTGGGCTTCGTGTTCCAGTTCTACAACCTGATCCCGGTGCTGTCGGCGTTCGAGAACGTCGAGCTGCCGCTGCTGCTGACCGACCTGTCGGCGCGCGAACGGCGCGAGCGCGTGGCGCAGACGCTGGCGCTGGTGGCGCTGCAGGACCGCGCCGACCACCAGCCCAACGAACTCTCCGGCGGCCAGCAGCAACGCGTGGCGATCGCCCGTGCGCTGGTCACCGACCCGCGGCTGATCGTCGCCGACGAGCCCACCGGCGACCTCGACCGCGCCACCGGCGAAGAAGTCTTGGCGCTGCTGCAACGCCTGGTCAGCGAGTTGGGCAAGACCATCGTGATG
>JBBQOR010000545.1:0-2464 GCA_038331055.1 Burkholderiales bacterium | reverse complement strand
GCTTCGGGCGGGCAGCCTTTCCAGTGCCCCTGCGCACCAGTGATCAGGCGGGCGATGAAGGACAGCAGCAGGCCCATGGCATCGGCGCGGGTCATGCGTGCATGCTACGACGGCGCCGCCGGGCGGCGACCCGCGCCCGATCAATGCCTGAAGTGCCGTGTGCCGGTGAAGACCATCGCCACGCCGCGCTCGTTGGCAGCGGCGATGACTTCCTCGTCGCGCACGCTGCCGCCGGGCTGGATGACGCAGGCCGCGCCTGCGTCGATCACCACGTCCAGCCCGTCGCGGAAAGGGAAGAAGGCGTCGCTGGCCACCGCCGAGCCGGCCAGCTCGAGCCCGGCGTTGGCGGCCTTGATGGCAGCCATGCGCGCGCTGTCGATGCGGCTCATCTGCCCGGCGCCGACACCCAGCGTCACGCCACCGGCGCAGAAGACGATGGCGTTGCTCTTGACGAACTTGGCCACCTTCCAGGCGAACAGCAGGTCGGCCATCTGTGCCGGGTCGGGCGCGGTCTTCGTCACCACGCGCAACTCGGCGCGCGTCACATTCCTGGTGTCCTGGGTCTGCACCAGCAGCCCGCCGCCTACGCGCTTGAAGTCCAGCGCATTGGCGCCGGCCGCCAGCGGCACTTCGAGCAGCCGCACGTTGGTCTTGCCGGCGAACAGCGCCAGCGCTTCGGGCGTGAACGCCGGGGCCATCAGCACCTCGACGAACTGCTTGGCCACCAGCGCCGCTGCGGCGCCGTCCAGCGGTCGGTTGAAGGCAATGATGCCGCCGAAGGCGCTGGTCGGGTCGGTGCTGAAAGCCTTGGCGTAAGCCTCGGCCGGCGTCGCCGCCAGCGCCACGCCGCAGGGGTTGGCGTGCTTGACGATGACACAGGCGGCGGCCCCTTCGTCGCCGAAGCTCCTGAGGCATTCCCACGCCGCGTCGGCATCGGCGATGTTGTTGTAGCTGAGCGCCTTGCCCTGCCGCTGCACGGCATGCGCCAGCGTGCCCGGCGCCGGATCGGCGTCGCGGTAGAAGGCCGCGGTCTGGTGCGGGTTCTCGCCGTAACGCAGCGTCTGCAGCCGACTGAGTTGCAGGCTCAGGGTCTGCGGCCACGGTGTGCGCTGCGGCACGGCGGCGGGCGCGGCCTCGGCGCCTTCTGCCAGCGCGCCCAGGTGGTTGGCGATCACCCCGTCGTAGGCGGCGGTGTGGGCAAAGACCTTGCACGCCAGCCTGAAGCGGGTGGCGCGCGTGGTGCCGCCGGTGCCCAGTTCGGCCAGCACGGCGGGGTAGTCGGCGGGGTCGATCAATACCGTCACGCCGTCCCAGTTCTTGGCTGCGGCGCGCAGCATCGCCGGGCCGCCGATGTCGATGTTCTCGATCGCGTCTTCCAGCGTGCAGTCGGTGCGCGCCGTGGCCTGTGCGAAGGGGTAGAGGTTGACCACCAGCAGGTCGATGGCGCCGATGCCGTGGTCGGCCAGCGCCTGCATGTGCGCGGGCACATCGCGCCGCGCCAGCAGGCCGCCGTGGATGCGCGGGTGCAGCGTCTTCACGCGGCCGTCCAGCATCTCGGGGAAACCGGTCAGCTCGGCCACCTCGGTGACGGGCAGCCCGGCGTCGGCCAGCAGCCGCGCGGTGCCACCGGTGGACAGCAGCCGCACGCCCAGCACATGCAGCGCGCGGGCCAGGTCGAGGATGCCCGACTTGTCGGACACGGACAGCAGCGCGGTGACGGTCATTCGAAGAGTCCGTGGTCGATCAGCTTGCGGCGCAGCGTGTTGCGGTTGATGCCCAGCCAGGCGGCGGCCTTGCTCTGGTTGCCCTCGGCGTGCCGCAGCACCACCTCGAGCAGAGGCTTCTCGACCGTGCTGATCAGCATCGCGTGCAGCGAGTGCGGCGCCGCGCCGTCGAGGTCCTTGAAATACTTCTCCAGCGAATCCTGGATGCAGCGTTCGATCTGTGCGCTGCTCACGCGGTCAGCGCCAATCGAGCACCGTTGGCGGCATCGTTGGAGACGTCGTTGGAGACGTCGTTGGAGACGTCGTTGGCGACCTCATCAGACAGGTCAGGGCCTTTCTCTGCGGCCGGCCAACGCGGATGATGCTCGGCCAGTGTCTCGAAGAACCGGGCCAGGGCGCTGCGCTGCTCGTCGATGGTCTGCAGCAGGTTCATGCGCGCGCGAAAGGCGTCGCCGCCGGGCACATCGCGCACGGCCCAGCCGATGTGCTTGCGTGCGGTGCGCACGGCGGTGCTCTCGCTGTCCTGCCCGCCTGCGGCTTCGCCGCGCTGCAACAGGTACAGCCCGTGGTGGTCGTCCAGATGCGCCAGCAGCCAGCCGGCGACGTCCCGCGTGGCTGGTGGCGGCAGGTGCTGGCCGGTGCGCAGAAAGTGTTCGATCTCGCGGAAGATCCACGGCCGCCCCTGCGCCGCGCGGCCGACCATCAGCGCGTCGGCGCCGGTGGCGCGCAGCACCGCCAGC
>JBBQOR010000544.1:0-2467 GCA_038331055.1 Burkholderiales bacterium | reverse complement strand
CGGGCGCAGGCCCATGTGCGGCTGAACGGCTTCGAGACCGGGCAGGCGACCTTCCTGGATGCCGATGTGAACGCCAGCCTGCGACGCCTGATCGAGGAAGGTCAGTCGTTCGACGCCATCGTGCTCGATCCGCCCAAGTTCGCGCCGACGGCGGCGCATGCCGAACGCGCCGCGCGCGCCTACAAGGACATCAACCGGCTGGCGCTGAAATTGCTGTCGCCCGGCGGGCTGTTGCTGACGTTCTCATGCTCTGGTGGCATCGATGCCGGGCTGTTCCAGAAGATCGTCGCCGGCGCGGCCATCGATGCCGGCGTCGACGGCGCCATCGTGCAGCGCCTGGGCGCCGCGCCCGACCACCCGGCCACGCTGCGTTTCCCCGAGGGCGAGTACCTCAAGGGGCTGGTAGTGCTTCGGCGCTGAGCCGCAGGCTCATGCCACCAACCGAAGGAAGCGCAGCATCAGCGGCAGGTGCAGGTCGAAGTCCGACAGCGCGTGGTCGCTGCCCTTCAGCAGGCACAGTTGCGCGCCGGTGCACCAGGCGCTCATCTCGCGCCAGTCGAGCACCTCGTCGCCCTGGGCGATGACGGCCAGGCAGCGCTCGGGATGGGCCAGCGCGGGCAGGCTCATCGCGCGCAATTCATCGACGTACTCCGGGCGGAAGAAGAAGCGCTCGGCCGGGTCGTGGAAAGCGCTCAGCTCGCCGATGTACCTGGCCAGGTCGCGCGCCGGGTCGATGGCCGGGTTCATCAGTACCGCCGGGCAGCCGTGGCGGCCGTGCACGACGCCGGCATAGAAGCCGCCCAGCGAGCTGCCCAGCACCGCCATGCGTGCCCGGGGCCAGCCGGCGATGCCGCGCTCGACCAGCGCCATGGCCTCGCGCGGCGAGGGCGGCAGTTGCGGGCACCACCAGTGCACGTCGGGCCGTCGGGCCTGCAGCCAGGCGTGCAGCCGGCGCGCCTTGAACGAGGCCGGCGACGAGCGGAAGCCGTGCAGATACAGCAGGTGGCTCGGGCCGGCCGCAGTGGCCGTCAGGGCTGCGGGTGCGGCGGTCAACCCGCGCGCTCGCGCAGGGCGGCCAGCAGCCGGGCCGGCAGGCCGCCGAAGCCGCCGTTGCTCATGCACAGCAGATGGTCGCCGGGCCGCGCGCTGCGCAGCACCTGTGCCAACAGCGCGTCGATGTGGGTCGCCACCTGCGCCTTGGCGCCCAGGGGCGCCAGCGCCTCGCGCGCGTCCCAGGTGCCTTGCAGGCAGAAGGCCAGGTCGGCTTCTTCCAGCGCCCAGGGCAGCTGCGCCTTCATCGCCCCCAGCTTCATCGTGTTGGAGCGCGGCTCGATGATCGCCAGGATGCGCATGCGAGCGGCGCCGGGTGCCTGCTGCTGCATCTCGAGCCGCCGGCGCAGGCCGTCGATGGTGGCGCGAAAGGCGGTCGGGTGGTGCGCGAAGTCGTCGATCACCTGCACGCCGGCCGCCTCGCCCACGCGCTCGAAGCGCCGCTTCACGCCGCCAAAGCCCGACAGCGCCGCGCACGCCGCGTCGGGTGCCACGCCAGCGTGCTCGGCCGCGCCGACGGCCGCCAGCGCGTTCAGCTGGTTGTGCTCGCCCAGCAGCGACCAGTCGATGCGGCCCACTTTCATGCTGGCGCGCAGCACGTCGAAGGCATGCGGCTCGCCGCGCGCGCGCAGCATGCCCGGCTCTTCGCGCCGGCCGCCGAAGCGCTGCACGGGCGTCCAGCAGCCGCGCGCCAGCACACGCGCCAGTGCCTCGTCGCGCGCGTTGGCGACGATCAGCCCGCGTGAGGGCAGCATGCGCACCAGGTGGTGGAACTGGGTCTCGATGGCCGCCAGGTCGGGGAAGATGTCGGCGTGGTCGTACTCGAGGTTGTTCAGCACCACAGTGCGCGGGCGGTAGTGCACGAACTTGCTGCGTTTGTCGAAGAGCGCCGTGTCGTACTCGTCGGCCTCGACCACGAACGGCGTGCCCGCACCACCCGCGCCACTCTTGCCACCAAGCCGCGCAGAGACGCCGAAGTCCACCGGCACGCCGCCGATCAGAAAGCCGGGCTGCAGCCCGGCGCGTTCCAGGATCAGCGTCAGCATTGCGGTGGTGGTGGTCTTGCCGTGCGTGCCCGCCACCGCCAGCACCGGGCGGCCGGCCAGCACATGCTCGGCCAGCCACTGCGGGCCGCTGGTCATCGGCGCGCCCGCGTCGAGGATGGCCTCGATCAGCGGCATGCCGCGCTTGACCACGTTGCCCACCACGTACAGGTCGGGCCGCAGCGCCATCTGCTCGGCGCCCCAGCCGTCGATCAGTTCGATGCCGAGGGCACGCAGCTGTTCGCTCATCGGCGCATAGACCTCCGCATCGCAGCCGGTGACCTGGTGCCCGGCCTCGACGGCCAGCGCGGCCAGGCCGCCCATGAAGGTGCCGCAAATGCCGAGAACGTGGATGTGCATGGCGACAGATTCTA
>JBBQOR010000543.1:0-2468 GCA_038331055.1 Burkholderiales bacterium | reverse complement strand
CGGTCGAGGTGGGCGTGCTGCTCATCGCCACACCCCGGCGCCGGTGTCCATGATGTCTTCGTACGCCGCGCCCGCCTCGGGCCAGGGTGCGGCTTGTGCGGCGGCCAGCGCGCCATCGATCTCGGCCTTGGCCGCGGCGTCCACGGCGTCCAATGACTGGGAAGAGTGACCCTGGGCCAGCAGCCGATGGCGCAACAGCACCAGCGGCTCACGCGCCTGCGCGGCGGCCACTTCGTCAGGGTTGCGGTAGCTGCCCGGGTCGACCGACACATGGCCCTTGATGCGGTAAGTCACTGCATGCAGCAGCCTCGGGCCGCCGCCGCTGCGCACTTGCGCCACCAACTCTGCGGCAGCGGCGTCCACGGCTTCGGCGTCGTTGCCGTCCACCAGGGATGCGGGAATGCCCAGCGCCTGCGCGCGGGCCGAGACGCCCTCACCGGCGGTCATCGGCCCCGTCGGCGTGGTGGCCGAGATGCGGTTGTCTTCGCACACGAAGAACACGGGCAGCTTGAACACCTGCGCCCAGTTCAGCCCTTCTAGGAAAGGGCCGCGGTTGGCCGCGCCATCACCGAAGAAACAGGCCACGATGTTCGGCAGCCCGCGCAGCTTGAGTGCGTGCGCAGCCCCGGTGGCAATCGGGATGCCGGCGGCCACCACGCCGTTGGCGCCCAGCATGCCGACCGAGAAGTCGGCGATGTGCATCGAGCCGCCCTTGCCCTTGTTGGTGCCTGAGGCGCGGCCGAACAGCTCGCACATCATGCGTGAGGTGTCGGCGCCCTTGGCCAGGGTGTGGCCGTGACCGCGGTGGGTGGATGTGAGCAGGTCTTCGCGCTGCAGGTTCAAGCACACACCGGCCGCCACCGCTTCCTGGCCGGTGGACAGGTGCAGCGGGCCGCGCACCAGCGCCGGCTTGTCCGACGCGGCCAGGCCCCAGGCTGCCACGCCGCCCAGGCTGGCCTGTTCGGCGGCGTCTTCGAAGGCGCGGATGCGGCGCATCAGTGTGTAGAGCTGCAGCGCTCGGGCGCCTGTACTGGGATGGGCGGGCATCGTGTCGTGTGGTGCGGGTTTATGTGAGGCTGGGCGTTGCGGGCCCGAGTCTACGTAAGCGCCGGTGCGCTCCGATGACTCGTTTGCCCGCGGTTCGGCGGTTCGCCGGGCAGAAGCTCAGGCGGTCCGCCGCCGCCCGGCCCGCTCCAGCGCCCAGAAGAACGCCTGCACCGCCAGCGCCAGCAGTGCCGCCGGCAGCGCCCCGGCCATCATCTGCTGGCTGTCGTTGACGGCCAGCCCGCTGACGATGCGCTCGCCCAGCCCGCCGGCGCCGATGAACGCGGCGACGGTGGCGGTGCCGACGTTGATCACCGCGGCCGTCTTGACGCCCGCCAGCAGCGTCGGCCAGGCCAGCGGCAGCTGCACGCTGCGCAGCACCTGCGCGCCGCGCAGGCCGAGCGCCGTGCCGGCCTGCGCCAGCCCCGCCGGCACGGCAGCCAGCCCCGCATGCGTGTTGCGCACGATGGGCAGCAGCGCGTAGACGAACAGCGCCAGCAGCGCCGGCACGAAGCCGATGCGCCCGACGATGGCAATCAGGAAGGCCAGCAGCGCGAGCGACGGCACGGTCTGCAAAACCCCCACCGCACCCATCAGCAGCCCGGCCAGGCGCGGCTGAACAAAGGCCCAGACGCCCAGCGGCACACCCACGACCACTGCCAGCGCGAGCGAGCCAAAGACCAGCAGCAGGTGCTGGCCGAGCAGGCGCGCCAGGTCGGGTGCGAACAGCTTGTCGATGAAGCCGCGCGGCGCCGCGGGCGCTGCAGTCGCGGCCGTGGCGTTGGCGCCGGCCGCCGTGCGCGCCAGGAAGCCGCGCGCCACCTCGGCGAAGCTGCGGCCGTCGAGTTCGACCTCGGCGTTGAGGGCGATCATCGTCGCCTCGTCGATGCGGCCAGCCAGCGCGGCCACCAGCGGCCGCTCGTCCAGCGTGGCGCGCATCAGCAACACCGCGTCGTAGCGCGGGAAGAACGCGCGGTCGTCGCGCAGCACACGCAGTTTCATGCGCCCGATCTTGGCGTCGGTCGAGTAGACATCGATCAGGTCGACCTGCCCGCGCGCCAGCGCCTCGTAGGCCAGGCCGTGGTCGAGCCCGCTGCCCGGCTTGAAGGGCAGGGCGTAGGCCTGCTTGAGGGCGGGCCAGCCGTCGGCGCGGACCAGGAACTCGTGCGACAGGCCCCAGCGCAGCCGCGCCGCCTCGGCGGCCGGCAGCCGGGCCAGCGCCGAGATCGAGTCCACGCCCAGCCGTGCGGCGTCGGCCTCGCGCATTGCCAGTGCGTAGGTGTTGTTGAAGCCCAGCGGCGCCGCGGCCTTCCAGCCCTTGGGCGCGAGCCAGCGGTTCAGCTCGTCGAGTGGCGGGTTGGCTTCACCGCCCTCGCGCTTGAGCAGTTCACGCACGATGGTGCCGGTGTACTCGGCGTAGACGT
>JBBQOR010000542.1:0-2469 GCA_038331055.1 Burkholderiales bacterium | reverse complement strand
CACCTGCGCCTTGGGCTCGTCGTCGAACTCCGACTGGTCGAGCGACATCTCCAGCCCGAAGGCGGTGCCCATGTCGGCCGCATCGTCTTGCTTGACGGCCGGTCGTGAACGCAGGAAGCGGAAGAGCCGCATCGGGTCTGTGGCGGGCGTCATGGTCGGGCCTCGGCTGGGTGGGTGCCTGAAGTGTCGACGGGTGTTGCAAGGTGCAACCAGTTGAAAAGGCACCCCGGCGTGCGCCAGTTCACGCCGGCCCCGAGTGCCAGGGCCGCCGACCCTGGCCGTAGAATCCGCCCCCCCATGCAGTCCGCGAAGCCCACGTCGGCGACGGCCGCCGCAGCCGCCGAGGTCGCGGTGGCGATCGATTTCGGCACCTCCAACTCAGCCGTCGCGCTGCCGCTGCCCGGCGGCGAGGTGCGTCTGGTGGCGCTGGAAGACGGCCAGCCGACGATGCCCACCGCGGTCTTCTACCTGGCCGAAGGGCCGGCGCTGGCCGAGCCCGAGCGCCTGTTCGGGCGTGCCGCGCTGGCGGCCTACATCGACGGCGTCGACGGGCGGCTGATGCGCTCGATGAAGAGCATCCTGGGCAGCCAGATGCTGGAGCAGCGTACCGACATCGGCGGCGGCAGGGCCTTGCGCTACGCCGAGGTGGTCAGTGGCTACATGCGCCAGCTAAAGCGGCTGGCCGAAGCCAGCGCAGGGCACGCCCTGCCACGCGTGGTGCTCGGGCGGCCGGTTTTCTTCGTCGACGACGACCCGGTGCGCGACGCGCAGGCGCAGGCGGCGCTGCAGGCCGCCGCGCACGCCGTGGGCTTCAAGGACGTCGCCTTCCAGTACGAGCCGATCGCCGCGGCGCTGGACCACGAGCGCACGCTGACGCAGGAAGAGCTGGTGCTGGTGGCCGACATCGGCGGCGGCACCTCGGACTTCTCGCTCGTGCGCGTGGGCCCGGCGCGCCGCCAGCGGGTGGACCGCCGCGCCGACATCCTGGCCAACCACGGCGTGCACATCGCGGGCACCGACTTCGACCGCCGCATCCTGCTGGCGGCGATCCTGCCCCTGTTCGGCTTCGGCGCCCGCGGCCCGTTGCGCGACGACGGCACGGCGCGCGAAGTGCCCAGCAGCATCTACTTCGATCTGGCCACCTGGCACCTGATCAATACCGCCTACACGCCGTCACGCCTGGCCGAGATGCGCTCGATGCGCGGCTGGTACGCCGACGCGGCCGTGCACCGCCGGCTGATGGCGGTGCTCGAGCAACGGCTGGGGCATGCGCTGGCCGCGGCGGCCGAAGCGGCCAAGATCGAGGTGGCCGGCGGCAGCGCCGCGCGCATCGATCTTGGCTTGGTCGAATCCGGCCTGCGCGCCGCGCTCGACCTGGCCACCGCCGCCGCGACGCTGGACGAGGACATCGAACACATCGTGGCCGCCGCGCAGCAGGCGGCCAGGCAGGCCGGCGTGGCGCCGCAGGCGGTCGATGCGCTGTACTTCACCGGCGGCTCGACAGGGCTCACCCCGCTGGTGCAGCGCATCGCCGCGGCCTTCCCTGCCGCCCGGTCAGTGCGCGGCGAGCGCTTCTCCAGCGTGGCGCGCGGCCTGGGCCTGCACGCCGCGCGCGCTTTCGGCGGGCGGGTCCCGCGTCAGGTCCCGCGATAGCGCTTGGCCTCGGCGGTCGGGCGCCGGCCGCTGCTCTTGAACTGGGCGATCGCCGCCTTCAGGTCGGTTGCTTCTTCGCAGCCGCCGCCGCATACGCGCTCGAGCGTCGCCAGGCGCTGTTCGGCGCGCGGCAGATCACCCTTCATCAGCGCCAGCTCACCCGAGTATTCCAGCGCGCCCTTGTGCCGCGGATCCAGACGCAGCGCCTCGTCGTAGTGGCGCTGCGCGCCGTCGAGGTCGGGCGTGGCCTGCTTGCGCAGCGCAAAGCCCATCAGGTTGTTCCAGTCCGGGTTGCCGGCGGCATTGACCGTCTTGAGCAGGTCGAGCGCGGCCGGCCAGCGTTGGGCGGCAATCTGCTGGCGTGCCGGCCCGAGCGGGTCGCTGGCGGCGCGCGGTGCCGGCGGCGGGTCGTCGGCGGCGCGTGCGGGCAAGGCCGCCGCGGCGCAGGCGACGGTCAGCAGCAGCAGAGAGAGACGTTTGCGGTGCATGGAGTTCTCCAGGTCATTGGGACAAGGGCGACGCGCGTGCGGTCAGCGGTTGCGAACAGGGCGTCGAGTGCCGCGTGCCGCTGCCCGCGCAGGAACGGCGACCGGGCGCGTCACATCGGCGATCAGCAGCACGCTGCGCACCAGGTCCTCGACGGCTTCGGACAAGTCGGCCGGCGGCTCCAGCGTCTCGATGAGCTCCAGCAGCGCGTCGGCATCTTCCAGATCCTCGGGGTCGAAGTGGCGGTACAGCAGCGCCAGCGGTTCAACCAGCGCCGGGTCCTCATGGTTCATCACTTCCGGAAATTGATCCATCGCCGCGGCGAACCCC
>JBBQOR010000541.1:0-2482 GCA_038331055.1 Burkholderiales bacterium | reverse complement strand
AGTTCGCCACCAGCCTGGCGCCGCTGACGGCCGCGGGCCTGACCAACATGACGCTGTCGCTGCCCGAGAACGAGCGCTACGCCTACAACTTCCAGGGCAACGCGCAGGCGCTGGACCACATGTTCGTCTCGGCCAACCTGCTGGCCAAGGGCGACCTGCTGTACGACGTGGTACATGTGAACAGCGAGTTCAACAACGCGACGGGATCGTTCCGCGCCTCGGACCACGACCCGCTGCTGCTCAGCTTCGCCGGAGTGCCCGCACCGGTGCCCGAGCCGGCGGCACTGGCGCTGATGCTGGCCGGCCTGCTGGCCGTAACAGCCGCGGCCCGGCGGGGTCGTCGCTGAGCGCGGCCTGCCCGACGACCCTCAGGCGCCGACACGCCAGCCGCGCAACCGCTCCCACTGCAGCACGCGCACGCCGCCGTACTCGACGCGAATGACACCGGCCGCCTGCAGTGCCATCAGCGCGCGGTTGACCCGCTGACGGGAGAGCCCGACCAGGTAGCCCAGTTCCTGCTGGGTGATGCGCAACAGGCTGCCGACACCCGGGTACAGCGTGGGGTGGAACAGCGCGCCCAGGCTGCGCGCGACGCGTGTGTCGGGGTCGGTCAGGCGGTCGATCTCGCGCGCACCGATGAACTGGCCAAGCCGCTCGTTGAGCTGGTTCATCACGAAACGGTTGAAGCCAATGCTGCGGTCGAGCAGTTGCTCGAACATCGGCGCCGTCAGCCCGGCCACCCGGCTCGGCCGAAGTGCCTCGATGTTGTAGCGGTAGAGTTCTCCCTTGAGCAGGGTGCCCTCGCCGAACCAGCCGCCGCTGGGCACGCCGGTGAAGGTCATCGCCACGCCGAGCGCACTGTCGTTGCTCATCTTCAGCAGCCCGTCGATGACGCCGAGCCAGTACACCGCCGGCCGGCCGACGCGGCAGACCAGTTCGCCGGGTACCGCGTCGACCACGCGCAGGTCAGCCAGCGCGGCGGCGCGGTCGCGGGCATCCAGCGCGGCCAGCCAGGGGATGCCGAGCAGTTCATCCGGCGTCGCCGGGCGCGAGCGCGATCGCAGCGCGCTGGCGTCAGGAGTTCGCAGGTTTGGAGTCGGCGGCAGCAAGGGGAATGGGAAGGGCGATCGCAACGAAAAACGGGAAAGGCCGAATAGGGGAAACCCTCAAATTGTCGTTGGGAAGACAACATGGCGTCAAAGCGGTCAACAGAATCCGGGTCCATTAAACCCCCGGCCGACATCGATCGGACCCGGGCCCGGAGACAAGCCCTTGGACACCACTTTCCCGCGCCTGCTGCTCGGGCACGCAAAGCGGCGCCCCGACGCCAGCGCCCTGCGCATCAAGGAGTACGGCATCTGGCAGCCGACGAACTGGTCGCAGCTGGCACGGCTGGTGCGCCAGCTCGCCTGCGGGCTGGCCGAGGCCGGCGTGCAGCGTGGCGCGCATGTGGTGGTGGTGGGCGAGAACCGCCCTCGCCTGTACGCGACGATGCTGGCGGTGCAATCGCTCGGCGGCGTGCCGGTGCCGCTGTACCAGGACGCGGCGGCCGCCGAGTACGTCTTCCCGATCACCAACGCCGAGGTGCGCTGCGCCATCGTCGAAGACCAGGAGCAGGTGGACAAGCTGCTCGAACTGCGCGCGCAGTGCCCGCTGCTTGCGCGCATCTGGTATGACGAGCCGCGCGGCCTGCGCAACTACGCCGAGCCAGGGCTGGCCTCGCTCGACAGCCTGATCGAGGCGGGTAAGGAGTACGACACCGCGCAGCCCGGCTTTTTCGACGCGCAGGTCACGCTGACCACGCCGCAGGACGTGGCGGCGATGTTCTTCACCTCCGGCACCACCGGAAGCCCGAAAGGTGTGGTGCACACCCATTTCTCGCTGCTCGACCGCGCCTGGGCCGGGGCGCGCTTCGACAAGCTGACCGAGCGCGAAGAGGTGCTGGCCTATCTGCCGCCAGCCTGGATCGGCCAGAACATCTTCAGCTACGCGCAGTGGCTGGCCTGCGGCTACACCGTCAACTGCCCGGAGTCGGCGGCGACGGTGATGATCGACCTGAAGGAGGTCGGCCCGACCTACTACTTCGCGCCGCCGCGCGTCTTCGAGGGCCTGCTGACCAGCGTCACCATCCGCATGGAAGACGCCGGCCGCCTGAAGAAGACGCTGTTCGAGCGCTTCATGGCACTGGCCCGGCGCGTCGGCCCGGCGCTGATGGACGGCAAGCCGGTGCCTGCGCTCGAGCGTCTGGCCTACCGGCTCGGCGACCTGCTGATTTACGGGCCACTGCGCAACACGCTGGGCATGAGTCGCGTGCGCGTGGCCTACACCGCCGGCGAGGCGATCGGGCCCGATCTGTTCAGCTTCTACCGCTCGATCGGCATCAACCTCAAGCAGCTCTACGGCAGCACCGAGACCGCCGTCTTCGTCTGCCTGCAACCCGATCACGAGGTGCGCGCCGACACCGTCGGCGTGCCGATCGAGG
>JBBQOR010000540.1:0-2482 GCA_038331055.1 Burkholderiales bacterium | reverse complement strand
CTTGGCCAGGTACATCGCCGCGTCGGCGTGCTTGAGCAGCGTGTCGGCGTCCTCGCCATCGGCCGGAAAGACGCTCAGGCCGACGCTGCCGGTGACCAGGAAGCTGCAGCCGTGCAGCGTCATCGGCTCGGCGATGGCCGTCAGCAGCTTGGCCGCCAGCTCGCGCAGCGAGGCGACGCCGCAGTCACCGTCGATCAGCACGACGAACTCGTCGCCGCCCAGGCGCGCCACCAGGTCGCTGTCGCGCAGCGTGTGGCGCAAGCGCGAGGCCATCAGCTTGAGCAGTTCGTCGCCTGCGCTGTGGCCCAGCGTGTCGTTGATGACCTTGAAGCTGTCGAGGTCGATGAAGCACACCGCGAAGCGGCCGCCGGAGCGGCGCGCCCGCGCGATGGCGCGCTCGAGTTCGCTGAGGAACATGTTGCGGTTGGGCAATCCGGTCAGCCCGTCGAAGCGTGCCAGCTCCTGCACCTTCAGCTCGGCCAGCGTGGCCTGGGTGACGTCGCGGCCGACACCGCGATAGCCGGCAAAGCGGCCGTCGGCGTCGAACACCGGCTCGCCGCTGATGCGGATGTAGCGCCGGGCGCCGTCAGCGCGTGTCATGCCGTAGGTGAAGTCGCGGAAGGCCTGTCGGTTCTCGATGCTCGCGGTGTAACGGGCCGAGGTTTCGGCGTCGCCGTCGAAACTGGGGGTGTACGGACGCAGCTGCCCGAGCAGCTCATGCGGCGCAATCCCTGTGGCGGCCTGCAGCCCGTGCGAGAAGTAGCTGAAGCGCAGCTCGGCGTCCTGCTCCCAGATCCAGTCGGCCGAGAGTTGCAGCAGGTTGCCCAGCCGCCCCTCGCTCAGGTGCAGGGCCTCGGTGCGTTCATGCACCCGCCGGTCGAGCTGGTCGCGTTCGGTGCGCAGCGTGGCGACCATGGCTTCGGTCTCGCGCGAGGCCAGGTCCTGCGAACGCTGCAGCAGATGGCGCTCCTGGTCATGCTCGGCATAGGCGCGGCTGACCCGGTCGAGCAGCTCGTGCCAGGGGCCCTCCGCGGGTACGCCGGTGCCGGTCTCGATGCCGATTCGCTTGAGCTGACGCTTGAGCAGCGCGTGCAGTTCGGACATGGCGGGGCTTGCGGGGCGGCGCGGGGCGGGACGGGCGGGCTCAGCGCTCGCTGAAGGCGGTCACCGTCATCGTCTGGTTGTGCAGCGCACTGGCGCCACCTTGCAGCGACGGCGAAATTTCGCCATACGAGTAGTAGCCGACATGGGCGACGCCCGGCGGCGCCGGTTCGAGCACGCTTTCCAGCTCTTCGTCGGTGCGCTCGCCCAGCACCAGACGGCGGCCGACGCAGCTGACCGAGATGACCAGCGCCCCGCGGTCACCGGCCGCCAGCGTCTGCGGGCTGTCCAGCGTGTCATCGGGCGCGCACAGCCAGCCGCTGTCGCGCCGGCAGAGGGTGTTCTGTTGCTTCATGGGGGTGTTCCTGCCTCGGAGTGCGACGTGGAAACTCGGGCTGATATCGGCACACCTCGGCACAGCTTGAGAACACCACGGGACGGGCCCGCAGAATCGGGTCCTCCATGACCGTCGAGCTTGCTTCACCCGCCGTGCTGGTCGGCGTTGCCGCCACCGGCTTCGCGCTCGGGGGCACCTTGATCATCGCCATCGGCGCGCAGAACGCCTTCGTGCTGCGCCAGGGCCTGCGGCGTGAGCATGTCGGCGCCGTGGTGGCCTTCTGCGCACTGGCCGACGCGCTGCTGATCGCCGCCGGCGTCGTCGGCATTGGCCAGGTGCTGGTGCGGCTGCCGGCGCTGGCGCTGTGGTTGACGCTGGGCGGCGCGGCCTTCCTGACGGTCTACGGGCTGCGTGCGCTGCTGCGCGGCGCGAAGCCGGGCCAGCTGCAGGCCGCGGCCGCCGGCAGCGGCACCACCCGCCGCGCCGCACTGGCGCAGGCGGCCGCCTTCACGCTGCTCAACCCGCACGTGTACCTGGACACCGTGCTGCTGGTGGGCGCCGTGGGCAGCGCGCAGCCGGCGGCGCTGCGACCGTGGTTCGTCGCCGGGGCGGCAATGGCCAGCGTACTGTGGTTCAGTGCGCTCGGCTACGGCGCGCGGCTCCTGGCCCCGTGGTTCGCGCGGCCCGGCGCCTGGCGCGTGCTGGACGCGGGTGTGGGCCTGACGATGCTGCTGCTGGCTGCGCTGCTGCTACTTCAGGCGTCAGTTCGATGAAGGTCGCCGCAGACCTCTATCTCTGTCGCCCACCACATAACCCCATTCAGCGCCCGGCAGTCCTCTCTAGACTGCGGGCCACAAGACCACCGGAGACCGTCAATGAATACCCGCTTTCGCGCTGTCGCGTTCGCAGCTGGTGTGGCTGTTGTAGCCGCTGTGGGCGGGCTGTCCGGGGTGGCGAGCCCCGCCTTTGCGCAGGAGAGCTGCGCGAACCGCGGAGACCTCGACCCGATCTACTGCGACGCCAATCGCGACCTGCTCGCCGATA